>SSTA01000260.1 GCA_009469685.1 Azonexaceae bacterium
ACTTTTCATAAGCATGCCGGCAAGCTCTGCAACGGGCTGCAGATCCACGTCGAGGACCGTGCCTACGACCATGCCGCTTTTCGGCCTTGGCGCCTGCAGGCACTGGCTTTCAAGGCCCTACGGCGCCTGCGGCCCGACTACTCCCTGTGGCGCGACTTCCCCTACGAGTACGAGCGCGATCGCCTGGCCATCGATCTCATCAACGGATCCCCCATCCTCCGCAACTGGGTGGACGACCCCGCCGCCGAACCCGGCGACCTCGATCGCCTGGCTTCAACCGACGAAAAGGCTTGGATCGGCGAGCGCCACCCCTTCCTCCTCTACCCCTCATGAAAATCATGAGACCACTTCCCAGGTTTCATTGACGCGGATCAAGACGGGAGAGGGCATCCTAGCAACCGTGTCGGGGCATTCGTCCCGGTGCAACAAGTCCTGGAGCCGCCGGCTCCGGTGTTCAAACCCAACAGGAGACTCATCATGGTCTGGCAAACTCCCGCAGCTTGCGACATGCGTTTCGGCTTTGAAATCACGATGTACATCGCCACTCGCTAAGAGCGTTCATGCACCCGCCGGACGTCCCTGACGGCCGGCGGGCCCAGTCCCAGTCGCAGCCCAGGGTGTCAATGCCGGCTGCGAAGAGGGAATCCGGGGATCGGGAAGACCTCCCGGAAAAAAGATGACATCGGGACGTCGCGGCCGCAACCGGCCGGACGTCCCGATTTTCTTGGTACAACGAATGCGAATTCACATCCTCGGCGCCGGAGCCGGCGGCGGTTTCCCCCAGTGGAACTGCAACTGCCCCAATTGCGACGGCCTGCGCAAAGGCACCATCCGGGCGACGGCCCGCACCCAGTCGTCCATCGCCGTTTCCGGCGACACTGAAAACTGGGTACTCTTCAATGCATCGCCGGACGTCTTGCAGCAGGTTCAGCGCTTTCCCGCCCTCCAGCCGGCCCGCGGGCTGCGCGATACCGCCATCCGCGCCATCGTCCTGATCGACGCCCAGATCGACCATACCACCGGGCTGTACATGCTGCGGGAACACCGCCAGCCGCATTCCTTGTGGTGCACTTCCCTGGTCCGCGAAGACCTGACCACCGGCAATCCGCTGTTCAAGGTCCTGGACCACTACTGCGGCCTCGATTGGCACGACATTCCGCTGTCCGGCAGCTTCGCCATGGCTGGCATCGGCGGTCTGGAATTCGCCGCCCTGCCGCTGATCAGCAACGCCCCCCCCTACTCGCCCCATCGCGACCATCCCCAGCCCGGCGACAACATCGGCGTCACCATCACTGACGGGAGGAGCGGCCGCCGGTTGTTCTACGCCCCCGGCCTCGGCCAGATGGAGGACCACGTCTGGGCGGCGATGCAGGCCGCCGACTGCGTCTTGGTGGACGGCACCCTGTGGACCGACGACGAGATGATCCGCCTCGGCGCATCGAAAAAAACCTCCCGGGACATGGGCCATCTGCCCCAGTCCGGCCCCGACGGCATGATCGAGTGGCTCGACCGCCTGCCGTCATCGACGCGCAAGATCCTCATCCATATCAACAACACCAATCCCATCCTCAACGACGACAGCCCCGAACGGGCCGAACTGACCCGCCACGGAATCGAAGTTTCTTACGACGGAATGGAAATCGAACTATGACCCACCTCGCCATGCTGAACGACACCCGCGCCCCCTGGTCCCCCGAAGAATTCGAGGCCAAGCTCCGGGACAAGGGCACCGGCTACCACATCTACCATCCCTTCCACGTCATGATGGCGGAGGGCAAACTGAACCAGAAGCAGCTCCAGGGCTGGGTCGCCAACCGGTTCTACTACCAGATCGCCATTCCGGTGAAGGACGCCGCCATCATGGCCAACTGTCCGGACCGGGAGGTCCGCCGCGAATGGATCCAGCGCATCCTCGACCACGACGGCTACGAAATCGGCGGCGTCAAGGATCCCGGCGGCATCGAGGCCTGGATTCAGTTGGGAATCGCCACCGGGCTGACCCGGGAGGACGTCACCTCTCTGCGCTTCGTCGCCCCGGCCTC
>SSTA01000261.1 GCA_009469685.1 Azonexaceae bacterium
CAAGGATGAAATCGCCCTCATGGCCAAGTACATCCAGAACCAGCCCGATGTGCCGCCCGAGTACAGTTTCAAGGACACCACCGATTCCTGGAAGGTGATGGTGCCGGTGGACCAGCGTCCCAAGAAGCAGATGAACAACTTCAACCTGAAGAACATGTTCTCCGTCACCCTGCGTGACACCGGCGAAGTGGCGCTGATCGACGGCGATACCAAGGAAATCCGCTCCATCGTCAAGACCGGCTACGCGGTCCACATCTCCCGCCTTTCCGCCTCCGGCCGCTATGTCTACGTGATCGGCCGCGACGGTCGTCTCTCCCTCATCGACCTGTGGATGGAACAACCCGCCGTGGTCGCCGAGGTCAAGGTCGGCTTCGACGCCCGCTCCGTCGATACCTCCAAGTTCAAGGGCTATGAGGACAAGTACGCCGTGGCCGGCTCCTACTGGCCGCCCCAGTACGTGATCATGGAAGGCGACACCCTGAAGCCCCTCAAGGTGGTGTCTACCCGCGGCATGACCGTCGATGGCGAATACCATCCGGAACCCCGCGTCGCCTCCATCGTGGCCTCCATGATCAAGCCGGAGTGGGTGATCAACATCAAGGAAACCGGTCAGATCCTGCTGGTCGATTATTCCGACATCAAGAACCTCAAGACCACCACCATCGGTTCCGCCAAGTTCCTCCACGACGGCGGCTGGGATGCCTCCAAGCGCTACTTCCTGGTGGCCGCCAACGCGTCCAACAAGATCGCCGCGGTGGATACCAAGACCGGCAAGCTGGCTGCCCTGGTCGATACCGCCAAGATCCCCCACCCGGGTCGCGGCGCCAACTTCGTCCACAGCAAGTTCGGTCCCGTCTGGGCCACCGGCCACCTGGGCGCCGACGTCATCACCCTGATCAGCACTCCGTCCGACAACAAGAAGTTCGCCCAGTACAAGAGCAATAACTGGAAGGTCGTCCAGGAAATCAAGCACCTGGGCTCCGGCAACCTCTTCGTCAAGACCCATCCCAAGTCCAAGAACCTGTGGGCCGATGCGCCCCAGAATCCGGATCGGGACGTTGCCAGTTCGGTGGCGGTCTATGACCTGGCCGGCGACTTTGCCAAGCCCAAGGCCGTGCTGAACGTGGCCAAGGATTCCGGTCTGCCGGAAACCAAGGCTGTGAAGCGCGCCGTGCATCCGGAGTACTCGGCTGACGGTAAGGAAGTGTGGATCTCCCTCTGGGGCGGCAAGACCGACCAATCCGCCATCGTGGTCTATGACGATGCGACTCTGAAGGTCAAGAAGGTCATCACCGATCCCAAGATGATCACGCCGACCGGTAAGTTCAACGTCTACAACACGCAACACGACATCTACTAATCGATCGGCAATTTGATCGATCACAAGGAGAGGGGGGCGCAAGCCCCCTTATCCTGTAGGGCAACTAAAACGCACAACAATGCGGGAGGAATCCCATCATGGGAGATGGCAACAAAACGGGACTCTGGGCGAGCCTCAAACGCCCCAGCGCCAAGTATTCCCTGCTGACCCTGCTGGTGGTCGGCTTCGTTTCCGGAGTCATCTTCTGGGGCGGCTTCAATACCGCGATGGAAGCCACCAATACCCTGGAGTTCTGCATTTCCTGCCACGAGATGCGGGATACGGTCTATCAGGAATACAAGCAGACCATCCATTACTCGAACCGGACCGGCGTGCGGGCCATCTGTTCCGACTGCCACGTGCCCAAGGATTGGGTGCACAAAATGGCCCGCAAGATCCAGGCGAGCCAGGAAGTCTATGGCAAGATCATGGGCACCATCGATACGCCGGAAAAGTTCGAGGCCAAGCGCCTGGAACTCGCCGAGCACGAATGGGCGCGCATGAAGAAGGCCGAGTCGCGGGAATGCCGCAATTGCCACAGCTTCGAGGGCATGAACGTCGAGAAGCAAAAGACTCGGGCGTCGAAGATGCATAAAATCGCTCAGGACGACAAGAAGACCTGTATCGACTGCCATAAGGGCATTGCCCACAAGAAGCCGAAAGGCATGAAGGAAGACGACGATGACGAGTGATCGTCGCCGCCCGAATCAATCGACACTTAGAACGGAGATCAACGCGATGAAGCAGAATCTTGTTACCTTGGCCGTGACGGGCGCCTTTCTTGCCTTCGGTTCCCAGGCCTTCGCTGCGCCCGACTGGGGCAAGGTGCCGACCAAGACCATCGAGGTCTTCCATCCCGGGGTCAGTCCGATCGAGTGGGTGACCAAGAAAGCCGACCATAGCGGGTCCTCCGGCCTGAAGAAGGGCGAGAGCTGTGCTGGCTGCCACGACGAGAAGGGCAAGCTGTCCCTCGACCTGAAGCGTTTGGCGAGCAAGGATATGGAGCCCAAGGGCGCCCCGAAGACCATGACCTTCCCGGTCGGGGTTCAGGCAGCCTACGATGCGACCAGTCTTTACCTCCGGCTGACCTTCAAGGCCCCGGCCGGTGCTGCCGATCCGCAGGACAAGGACAATGACGTCAAGGCTACCGTGATGCTCGCCAACGACAAGGTGCCCCAGGGCGCCCAGGTCGGTTGCTGGGCCACCTGCCACAACGATGCCCGCACCATGCCCGGTGCCGACGACAAGAAGACCAAGTACGTGAAGGAAGGCGCTCTGGATCTGATGCAATGGAAGAGTGCCAAGGGCGCCAAGGCGGTCGATGGTACGGTTTCCGACAAGCGCGCCATGGAAGGCGGTACCGCCGACGTCAAGGCGGAAGGCAGCAAGTCCGGCGACACCTATACCGTCACCTTCACCCGCAAGCTGGCCGGCGGAATCGGCTTGGCCGAAGGCAAGGCCGTGCCCTTCGGCGTCGCCATCCACGCCGACCATGCGGTCGGCCGCTTCCATCACATTTCCTTCGGCTACATGCTGGGTATCGGCGCCGAGGGCGACGTGAAGGCGGTCAAGCAGTAAGCCTCGTTCCAGCCATGGCAAACGGCTGGGCAACCCTCAGGCGGACGACGGCGGCGCTGGCGTCCGCCGTCCTTTGGTCTTTGGGCGGATCGACGGCCCTCGCCCAAGAGACGGTGATGGTGGATATTCAGAATTACACCTACCTTCCCGCCCAGGTGAAGATCCGTCCCGGCGATACCGTGCGCTGGACCAACAAGGAAAAGCGCACGAGCCATTCCATCCTGTTCCCGGCCGAAGGCGGGCTGGAATCGGACCGCATCTTTCCTGAGGAAACCTGGCAGCGGACCTTCCCCCAGGCGGGCAGCTACCCCTACACTTGTGGCCCCCACCCGGAGATGAAGGGCCTGGTCGTTGTATCCGAATAAGCTGATCGTCGGTGCGCTCGTGACCGCGGCTGCAGCCAATGCCTTGGCCGCCGATCCATCGCCGGAGCGCCAAAAGGAGTTGGTCCGCCTGGTGCGCCAGGATTGTGGTTCCTGCCACGGCATGACCCTGGCCGGCGGCCTCGGCTCCCCCCTGCTACCGGCGAATCTCAAAGACAAGCCGGTGGAAGGCCTGGTGTCCACCATTTTGTTGGGCCGGCCGGGAACGGCCATGCCGCCGTGGGATCGCTTCTTGACCGAAGCCGAGGTACGCTGGATGGTCGATAAACTGCTGACAGAATTCCCTCGCTGAGGTCCACCGTGCGCTTGCTCGTCATTGCCGTTCTTTCCTTCTTCATCGCTGGCTGTGCAAGCCCGCAGTTGCGCGGCACCGGCGATCTGGGGCTGATCATCGAGCGTGCCACCGGCCAGGTCACCCTGGTCAATACCACCAGCAAGAGCGCCTACGCCCGCATCGGCGGCCTGGGCGACCTGTCCCACGCTTCCGCCGTCTATTCGCGGGACGGCCGCTACGCCTTCGTCTTCGGCCGCGATGGCGGGCTGACCAAGATCGACCTCCTGGAAGCCCGCATCGTCAAGCGGATCATCCAGTCCGGCAACGCCATCGGGGGGTCGATCTCCCAGGACGGGCGCATCGTCGTCGCCCAGAACTACACCCCGGGCGGCATCAAGGCCTTCGACGCCGAAACCCTGGAATTGCTCTCGGAAGTCCCGACCGAATACGCCCCGGGCAAGTTCTCCAAGGTGGTGGGCCTGGCCGACGCGCCCGGCAACGTCTTCGCCTATGCCTTGTTCGAAGGCGGCGAGATCTGGGTCAGCGACTTCAGCGATCCCCGTCACCCGGCCACCACCCGCTTCCCCGCTGGAAACCAGCCCTACGATGGGCTGGTGACGCCGGACGGCCGCTATTACCTGGCCGGCCTCTTCGGCGAAGACGGCATCGCTCTGGTGGATCTCTGGCAGTTGGAGAAGGGCTCGCGCAAGATCCTGGAAAATTACGGCCGCGGCCAGGAAAAACTGCCCGTCTTCAAGATGCCCCACCTGCGGGGCTGGTCCCTGGCCCAGGGCAAGGCGTACTTGCCCGCCATCGGCCGCCACGAGGTGCTCGTAGTGGATGCCACCACCTGGAAGGAAATCGGTCGCATTCCCGTGCGCGGCCAGCCGGTCTTCGTCATGGCCCGGCCGGACGGACGCCAGGTGTGGGTCAATTTCGCTTTCCCCGATAACGGCAAGGTGGATGTCATCGATACCCTGGCCGGCAAGGTGGTTCGGGCCTTCGAGCCCGGCAAGGGCATCCTGCATCTGGAATTTGCTCCCCGCGGCGAAAATGTCTGGCTTTCGGCCCGGGACGACAACAAGGTGATCATTGTCGATACCACGAACTTCAAGACCCTGGGCGAGATTGCCGCTGACAATCCCTCGGGTATCTTCTTCACCTCCCGCGCCCACCGGACGGGTTTCTGATCATGGATGACACCCTCGAATTCCATCTGCTCAATGACTTCCAGCGGGAATTCCCACTCTGCCCGGCACCCTTCGCCGAATTGGCGGCCCGCCTGGGGGTGGCGGAGAGAGTCGTGCTGGGGGGCCTGGAGAAGCTGCGGCGCGAGGGCAAGATTTCCCGGGTCGGCGCGGTCTTCGCGCCCAAGCGCATCGGTGCTTCCACCCTGGCCGCCATGGCCGTTCCGCCGGAGCGGCTGGACGCGGTGGCCCAGGCGGTGAATCGCTTCCCCGAAGTCAATCACAATTACGAGCGGGAGCACCGCTACAACCTGTGGTTCGTCGTCACCGCCGGTAGCGAAGGCCGCCTCCAGGCAACCTTGGGGGCCATCGAGCAGGCGGC
>SSTA01000262.1 GCA_009469685.1 Azonexaceae bacterium
GAGGAGGCTGTCCAAAATGCCGGCCTGCTCACCCGCCGCGACAAGATTGCAGTACAGCGCGTCGAAGTACAGCGGGTATTTCCGAAATGCCTGGGAAAGCGAGCTGCCTGTCTCGACATCGGCCTTGATGTCCAACAGCAACTTTCCCACCGACGGATTGGCGTGGCCCCGTCCGACGATGTCGAACGCCTGGAGTAGCGGAACTCCGGATTTCATCATGGTCGCCAGCTGGCGAGTGAAGAGCGCGATGTCCTTCTCGGTGACCTTGCTGCCACCTCGAAACCGCTGTTTGCTGACCTTGCCGACCAGGATGCCTTGGCGCCGCAGTGTGGTTTGGACTACTGCTTCCGTGGCGGCCCGCATTTCACCGCGGACCATCTTGCCATCCTTGTTTTTGCCTTCCCAAAGGAAGGTCGATTCCTTGACGATGGATTTTCTTGCTCTCGCTGCGGTGGCCATCGTTGTCCCCTTCCCTTTTATGCGTTCGTTGTACTCAGGACCTCATCGAGCGAGGTGACGCCTTGCCTCGCTTTGAGTAGTCCTGATGCGCGTAAATCCTTCACGCCTTCCTTCAAGGCTTGAGCGGCGATGTCGAGCGAGGTTCCGCCGGCCAGGATCAGCCTCTGGATCTCCTCGGTCACGGGCATGACCTGATAAATGCCCACGCGTCCCTTGTAGCCCGTTCCTTTGCACCGCTCACAGCCGCCTGGGCCATAAAGAGTCCAGGAGCCGTCCAGATCCTCCTCGGAATACCCTGCGTTGAGGAGTGCCTCCCGCGGGACATCGACCGGCTTCTTGCAGTTGCACAATCGACGTGCGAGCCGCTGGGCGGTGATGAGCAGGATGCTCGACGCGATATTGAAAGTTGGGACTCCCATATTCATGAGGCGCGTGAGCGTCTGTGGGGCGTCGTTGGTATGCAGGGTCGATAGGACCAAGTGGCCGGTTTGGGCGGCTTTGATCGCGATCTCCGCGGTTTCCAAATCGCGAATTTCACCGACCATGATGATGTCCGGATCCTGGCGGAGAAATGATTTCAACGCTGCGGGGAAGGTGAGGCCGGCCCGGTCGTCCACATTGACCTGATTGATTCCTGGAAGGTTGATTTCCGCCGGATCCTCGGCAGTGGAGATGTTGACTCCCGGCTTGTTCAGGATGTTGAGACAGGTATAGAGCGAGACGGTCTTGCCGGAGCCGGTCGGGCCAGTGACCAGGACCATTCCGTAGGGACGATTGACCGCGTCGAGTAGCGCCGCCTTTTGCTCGGGTTCGTATCCCAGGGCCTCGATCCCCAGGGTCGCCGAAGTCGGGTCCAGAATCCGCAGAACGATCTTCTCGCCCTGAAGAGTCGGCAGGGTACTGACCCGGAAATCGATGGCCCGGTTCTTGGACAGGACGAGCTTCATGCGTCCGTCTTGTGGAACGCGTTTTTCGGCAATGTTGAGTCGCGAGATCACCTTGATTCGAGAGGCGATCTTTTCCTTGATTGCCAGGGGAGGCGTCGCGACTTCCCGGAGAATTCCGTCGACACGAAAACGGATGCGATAAAACTTCTCATAGGGCTCGAAATGAATGTCCGATGCACCGTCGTTGATTGCGTCCAGGAGCATTTTCTGGATGAATTTGACGACTGGTGCGTCGTCGATCTCCTGGGTTGCCGCTTCGTCGGACTTGACGGCTTCTTCGTCGAGGAAATCCAGGTTGATGTCGTCAGAAGCCAGATTCTTGAGCGTGTCTTCGGCGGATTCGGAGAACTTGGCGACCAGGGGAAGTAACTTTGGTTCTTCGACGACGATGGGGTCTACGGCGAGGCCCGTCTGGAATCGGATCTCATCCAGCGCCCTCAGATTGGTCGGATCGGATATCGCAACCGAAAGACGGTTTCCGCGCTTGAAAAGCGGGATGACCTTGTGATTGGCAATGAGCTTGCGATCCACCGCGGTGGCCGGAACCTGGGCTTCGTCAAAGGCACCGAGATCCAGGAGGGGGTAGCCAAAGGTTTCTGCGACGAATCGGGCCACGTCGAGCGCACTTGCCTTCTGGCTCGAGATCAACTGCTCGATGAAGGTCGTCTTATTCGCGGAAGCCTGGGAAAGCAACTGCTCCGCGTCCGCCTCCTTGAGGCGTCCGGCCTGAACCATGGCGCGCGCTAAGCCACCCAGCGGTGCAGTCTGGGGGGTCGCGGCCATCAGCTTAGGTCAAATGCTGAATACATCCGTCTGATGATGCTACGTCCCCCAGGGTTTGTAAAGCCTTCCGGCAAGCGGAACTCACCTAACCCGGCGGGCGGAAAAGGCGAGCTGTCTTGACGCTGCGGTCCTGGGTATGGAGCACTTCGATTGCAACGGCGGCGATCTTGAAACTTACCCCCGGTTCGGGGATGTCCTGGAAATGTTCGAGAATCAGGCCATTCAGCGTTTTTGGACCGGAGATCGGGAGTTCCAGGGAGAGCATGCGATTGATATCCCGCAGGGAGCGGCTTCCCTCGACGACAACGGAATCGTTCTCGTCCCAGGAAAGCGAGTTATCGAGGCCGGGAATCGAAGTGGTGAATTTGCCGACAATTTCTTCGATGATGTCCTCAAGGGTAAGTAGCCCCAAGATCTCACCGTATTCGTCCACGACAAAACCGATGCGCTGCCGGTTCTCCTGGAAAAAGGCCAGTTGCGCAAAGGCGGCCGTTCCCGCTGGAATGTAATACGGTTCGGCAAGCTGTTCCAGCAGGTGGGCCTCGGTCAGGCTCCCACGGCTGGCATCGCTCACGAGACGACGCACGGCGAGTACCCCCAGCAACTGATCGAGAGACTCACGACACACGGGTAGCCGGCTGTGATGGCTTGTGCTCACCTGATCGACGACTTCGCTCCAAGAGCGTTCCAGATCCAGAATTTCGATCTGGGCACGGGGGGTCATGACGTCTTCGACAGTGATCGCGTTGAGGTCGAATAGGTTGGCGAGGATTGCCCGATGCTTTGCCGGGATGAGGTGCGCCGATTCGAGCACCAGAGTTCGCAATTCTTCCTGGGAAAGCTGCGCGTCTCCTTGGTCTTGTGCGGGAGAAAGACGCATGATTCTGAGGAGACCCGCGGCAAAGAGATTGATGAACCAGACGATGGGATAAAAAAGGCGCAGCAGTGGCGCCAAGATGTAGCCCAGGACCAAGGCCAGCCGATCGGCGTAAGTGGCGCCGACAATCTTTGGGGTGATTTCTGAAAAGACGAGTATCGAAAATGTGATCGCGAGGGTGGCAGCGCCGAGAGCCCATTTTTCTTCACCGAAGAGTTCGATGGTGATGACGCTGACCAAGGTTGCGGCTGCGGAATTGATCAGATTGTTTCCGAGGAGGATGACACCCAGGAGCTTATCGGTCCGATTGAGCAGGGCGAGGGCAGCTTGGGCGCCTCGGTGCCCATTCTGAGCGAGGTGGCGAAGGCGGAAGCGATTCGCCGCCATCATCGCTGTCTCGCTCAAGGAGAAGAACCCCGAGAGGGCGAGCAGTACGATCAGCGTGATCGCCAGCGCCGAAAGGGGAATTTCGCTCAAGGCCCGTCAGCGTCCCAGCAGTACTTCAGCGACGAAGCGACTGCCGATGTAAGCGAGAAGCAGGACCGCGAAACCGGAAAGTGTCCAGCGCAAAGCCGTGCGACCGCGCCAGCCCCGGACGTGGCGACCCACGAGGAGAATGGCAAAGATTACCCAAGCCGCGAAAGCGAATAGGGTCTTATGGTCCAGACTGAGGGCTTTGCCGAAAAGTTGTTCGGAAAAGAGCACGCCGCTCCCCAGCGTCAGGGTCAGCAGGATGAATCCGATCAGCAGCATGCGAAAGAGGAGGCTCTCCATCGTCATCAGAGGGGGCAGGCTGGTGAGGCTGCGGGTCAGACTGCGCTGATGCAAGGCGCGCTCGGTGAACCCCATGAAGATGGCGTGCAGGGCGGACAGGGTGAACAAACTGTAGGCCAGCATGGCAGCCAGAAAGTGAAGCTTGAACCCGGTGGCCTCGGCGTGGGCGACCAGATGAACATGGGGGAAAACGGCGGGCAGCAAGGCGCAGACTGCGGCTAGCGGGAGCACCAGGGGTTGCAACCCCTCCATCCGCGCCATGAAGCTTTCAAGCCAGTAGATGAAGACCGCAAGAACCATCATCAGGGAAAGAGCGAAGCTGAACGAGAAACGCATTCCGACATCGCTGAACAGGGCATCCTCGATTCCGTACGCATGGATCGCCATCGCAAGGGCGATGGCGGCCCGTTCCCAGGATTGCATCGGTACCGCAACCCGGGGCTTGTCGGTTTCCCGCCAGCGGGAGTTCCAGAAGTGGTAGCCGAGTCCCCCGTACAGTGCGGCTGCCAGAATGTGCGGCATCAGCTGAATTACAATAGCGCCCATCCGTTCATTTTAAACGAAGCCCCGATCCCATGCTCGACAACCTGACCCAGCGGCTCGCCCGCGTCATGAAGACGCTCAAAGGTGAAGCCCGCCTGACCGAATCGAATATCGCCGACGCCCTGCGCGAAGTGCGGATGGCGCTCCTGGAGGCCGACGTTGCGCTTCCCGTGGTCAAGGAGTTTGTCGCGGCGGTCAAGGAAAAAGCGGTGGGCGAAGAAGTCATCGGGTCTTTGAGTCCGGGTCAGGCCTTGGTCGGGGTTGTCCATGGCGAACTCACCCGCATCATGGGCGAGGCCCATGAGGGCATCAGCTTCGCCACCCAGCCGCCCGCCATCGTCTTGATGGCAGGTCTCCAGGGGGCGGGAAAGACCACGACCGTCGGAAAGCTGGCCAAATTACTTAAGGAAAGCCAAAAGAAGAAGGTTTTGGTCGTCTCCTGCGACGTCTATCGACCAGCCGCCATCGAGCAGCTTAAATCCGTCGCCGGGCAGGCCGGAGTCGATTTCTTCCCGTCGTCGGCTGGCGAAAAGCCGGAGGCCATCGCCCTGGCTGCGGTCGATTGGGCCAAGCGCCACTATCACGACGTCTTGCTGGTCGATACGGCAGGCCGTCTGGCCATCGATGAAGCCATGATGGACGAAATCAAGCGTCTGCACGGGGCCTTGAAACCCATAGAAACGCTGTTCGTGGTCGACGCGATGCTTGGTCAGGATGCGGTCAATACGGCCCGCGCCTTCAATGAAGCGCTTCCTCTTACGGGCGTGGTGCTCACCAAGCTCGATGGGGATGCCCGGGGTGGCGCAGCGCTATCGGTTCGGCACGTGACCGGCAAGCCGATCAAATACGCCGGGGTCGGCGAGAAACTTGGCGGAATCGAGGCGTTTCATCCGGAGCGCATGGCTTCCCGGATACTCGGCATGGGTGACGTCCTTTCCCTCATCGAGGAGGCCAAGAAAGGAATTGACGAAGAGCAGGCTGTCGCGTTCGCCAAAAAGCTCAAGTCGGGCAAGGGATTCGACCTGAACGACTTCAAGGAGCAGATGGGTCAGATGCGCAAGATGGGAGGGCTCTCGGCCCTGCTCGATAAAATGCCGGCCCAGGTCGCCCAGATGGCGGGGCAGCTCCCCGTAGGTGCCGAAGCGAAGATGGTGGGGCGCATAGAGGGCATCATCAATTCGATGACGCCGGCCGAGCGGGCAAAACCCGAAATCATCAAGGCGAGCCGCAAGCGGCGGATCGCGGCCGGGGCAGGGGTCCAGGTTCAGGAGGTCAATCGCCTGCTCAACCAGTTCGAACAAAGTCAAAAGATGATGAAGCAGCTGACCAAGGGCGGCATGGGCAAACTGATGCGCGGCATGCGCGGCATGCTGCCGGGGATGCGGTAATCCTTCTCAGGTGCGCGGGGTCGAGGGCCAGCCCCAGTTCTTCTCCCACGAAGCTCTGACCATGTTGGGATATTCGGGTTGGCCGAGGCTGCCGTTGTAGCGGCCGAGGGCGCGGAACAAGTCGCCCTTCTCGATATCGAGGTAGTGTCGCAGGATGGTGCACCCGTAACGCAGGTTGGTCCGCAAATGAAAAAGATTGTCGTCGGGGCGGCCGATCAGCTTGACCCAGAAGGGCATGACCTGCATGTAGCCGCGGGCGCCGGCCGAGGAAACCGCATATTTGCGGAATCCGGACTCCACCTGCATCAGTCCGAGGACGAGTTGAGGATCGAGGCCGGCTCGGGTCGCTTCGTAGTGGACCGTGCGTAGCAGCTCGATGCGGTACTCCCGGTTTGCGATGCGTTTTTCCAGGCGCGCGGACATTTCTGCCAGCCAGTTCGCGGCGTCCAGCGGGCTGCGGAAAGAACTCCCCGGCGGGCGAGAATCGGATACCGCTTTGTGGAGCGCCGCTTGTACGCTTGCCGAAAGGGGCTCATATTTCTGGGCCCCTGCGATCGCGACGCGGGCCGCCAAGCAGAGGCTCAGGATGATGATCAGCCGGAGCACAGTTTCTCTCGCAACAGGGAGGCGACTGCGTCCCGCGGGATCATGGTGGCCTGATCGTCTTGCCGGCCCTTGTACTCGATCTGTCCTTCCTTAAGGCCCCGTTCGCCGACCACCAGGCGATGGGGAATACCGATCAACTCCATGTCCGCGAACATGACGCCGGGGCGTTCATCGCGGTCGTCGAGCAGGACGTCGACGCCAGCCGCGAGCAGTTCTCGATAGAGGGCATCGGCTGCAGTCTGAACCTCCGCGCTCTTCCGATACCCCATAGGCACGATGCAGACCGAGAACGGGGCAATGGCCGCGGGAAAGACGATTCCGCGGTCATCGTTTCCTTGTTCGATGGCGGCCCCGACAATCCGGGTGACTCCGATGCCATAGCATCCCATCTCCATGATCTGGCTCTTGCCGCTCTCGTCGAGAAAGCTGCACTGGAGGGCCTCGGAATACTTGCGACGTAGCTGAAAGATGTGGCCGACTTCGATGCCGCGGCAGAGTTCCAGGATGCCCTTTCCATCCGGGGAGGGGTCACCGGCCGTGACGTTGCGAATGTCGGCGACCTCCGGCTTCGGAAGATCGCGGTCGAAATTGGCGCCGGTGAGGTGGTAGCCTTCGTCGTTGGCGCCACAGGCAAAATCCGAAAGCGCGAGGGCCGCCCGGTCAGCGACGACGCGAACACGTTCTCGATCTACGCCAACTGGTCCAATGTAGCCTGGCTTGCAGCCCAGATAGTCGATCACCTCGGTTTCGGTCGCGAATCGGAAGGGCGAGAGGCCGTCGAGCTTGGCAGCCTTGATTTCGTTGAGTTCGTGATCGCCCCGCAAGAGAAGAAGGGCGAACGACTTGCCGCCATCGTCACGCTCGCTCACTACCGCAATGGCCTTCAC
>SSTA01000263.1 GCA_009469685.1 Azonexaceae bacterium
CGCCTGCATCACGTCGATGACGTTCTGGTGCGCCGCCTTGGCATCGGCATTGATGATCACCACGGGCTCGCCGCTCGCGCTCCCGCGCAACGCGGCTGCGATGCTGGCGACATCGCGTCCGGAGACCGGGGTCTTGTTCACCAGCACTTCGCCGGCGGCGGTGACGACGACATTGATCTCGTCCGGCTGCTGCTTGTTCTGCGGCGCGTCGGCGGTCGGCAGGTTGATCTCCAGCCCGGAGAACTTCGAATAGGTCGTGGTGACCATGAGGAAGATCAGGATCACCAGCAGCACATCGATCATCGCGATCAGGTTGATTTCCGGCTCTTCGCGCGTCCGGCCGCGCTGAAAGTTCATCTCCCGGCCTCAGCTGCGATCGCCATGCACGACCTCGACCAGCTTCACCGCCTGCTGTTCCATCTCGATCAACATGCCGTCGATCGTGGCGCGGAAGTGCCGGTAGGCAATCATGCTGGGGATCGCGATGATGAGGCCGAAGCCCGTGTTGTAGAGCGCGATCGAAATCCCGTGCGCCAGCGCCTGGGGATTCGTTCCTGCGGTGGTCGGCGAATCGAAAATCACGATCATCCCGACCACGGTGCCGAACAGTCCCATCAGCGGCGAAATCGAAGCAATCGTGCCCAGCGTGGTGAGGAAGCGCTCGAGATCGTGGCCGACGCCGCGGCCGGCCTCCTCGATCGCTTCCTTCATGACTTCGCGCGTGCTCTTCACGTTGCGCAATCCGGCGGCGAACACCTTGCCCAGCGGCGAGTGCGCTTCCAGCCGGCGCAGCATGGCGTCGTCGACGCCGCTTTGCCGGAATTCGCCGACGACGCTTTGCAGCAGCCCCTGCGGAATGATCTTGCCCCGCCTGAGGGCCGTCGAACGCTCCAGAATCAGGGCCACGGCGATGATCGAGGCCAAGAGCAGAAACCAGATTGGCCAGCCCGCCGCCTGGATGATGGAAAACACGGCAAGGTTCTCCCGAGATGCGATGAAGTAGGCACTCTAGCCGCGCCGAACCGGTTCGGCAACCCGGAAAAGAGGGCGATTTGACGCCGCCCTCCACCCGTTCGGACAGCGTGGCGCTGGTTTCGCGGCGTTCCATGCCAACCGACGCCAGACGCATTGCCAGGCCGGGCGCGGCGTGCTGGACACGGCACTGGCGGGCGGCATTTCCGGCGCACGCCCGATGACGTTGGGGTGGATTCCCTTCCTGGCGAGAACGTCGGCGCCACGGACGCTAGAATCGACGCATGAGCCGCCCCGCGACTTCAGCCAGCGAGCCGCCCGCCGGTAACGCCAGTACGCTTGCGACCCAGTGGTACCGCCAGCTGGCGGCATCGGCAAGTGGTCGCGTCGAGTTCGACGGCGCGCCGGGGCAGGTCGGCACCATCGCCGCGTTCGCCGGGATCGTGCTCTCCGCCGGCGCGACGCTGTTGATCCTGGTTCCGGATGACGAGCCCTTGCCGGCGCTGTCGACCGCGCTGGACCTGGCCATCCGACCGCTCTGCCTGGTGTTGCCGTCCGCCGATTTCGCGGCGCGCATCGCCTTGCGCGCGACGATTTCCCTCCTGCGCAGCCGTCTCGCGCGCGATGGCGAGGACGAACAGGGCGACGTCTGGCGCGCGCAACGCTCGCGCCTCGCGGACAATGCCGTCCTCTGGCAGGAAACCCAGCGCTGGAGCGCGGCGAACGACCGCAGCCCTTGGCCGGCCGAGGTTGCGCGCCTGTTTCCGGTACGCATCCTGCCGATCGCCGCCTATCGCGCCCTGCCGGTTCAAGCCGCCGACTATGCGCTGTGTTATCGCTGCGACCTCGACCCGGCAAGCCGCGCGCTGTTCGGGCGGCAGGTGGTCATCGGCGGCCGCGAGGCGACGCCATTGCATCGCGCGGTTGCGCTCGGCGATGAAACTGTCCGCCTGCGCGCCGAGCTGGCGCAATTGACGCAAGACGTCGGCGAACTCGAACTCGAACTGGCCACGGCGCAAGGCGAGCTTGGCGCCTTCACCCAGCGCTATTGCGAATTGATCGTGCCGCGCATGACCCAACTCGATGGACTCCGCGCGGCGCTTGCCCAAAGTGCCGCGAAGGCGGTTCCCGAGGACGGCGAGAAGCAGTCCGCGGCGGAGCGCATGCGGCGCGAAGCCGAAGCTTCGGCCGCGGAGCAACGGCGGTTCGCATCGGCGGGCGACGCGGGCAACGCGGACAGACCATCTCCGGCGACACCCTTCCGCCCCGGACAAGAGGTCAAGCGCGTCTTTCGCCAACTGGCGCAGAAGATTCATCCCGATCGCGCGGTAAGCGAAGACGACCGTGCCTGGCGCACGCAGTTGATGAGCGAGGCGAATCGCGCTTACCGCGCCGGCAACCTGGACGCCTTGCGCGAGGTCGCGGCGCTGTGGGACGAAGGCCCGGCGGGGCGCGATGAGGCACCTGCCGCGCGCGACGTGCTGGCGCAGCAGGTCGCGCGCATGCGCCGGCGACTGGCCGACATCGAGACGGAACTTAACCGGGTGTTCGGCTCGCCGCTGTACGAATTGTTCGCGGCAAGCCGCCAGGCGGCACGAAGCGGACGCGACCTGCTGCGGGAAATGGTGACGGCGCTGGATGCGCAGATCGCGGCTTGCGGCGGTAGCCCCGAGTCCGCCCGCTGAACGTCAGCCGCCGGCGCGCTCCAACTCATTCAGCATGCTCCGGGCGCCAGCTTGCCCAAGGCGAGCCGCCTTGCGCAGCCAGTTCAGGCCCCGCTGCCGGTCGCGGTCATCGTCGCGCCGCCGCAGCAAGGCCGCGCCTAGTTCAAAGGCCGCATCGGCCTCGCCACGCTCGGCGGCCTTGCGCAGCCAGCGCAATCCCGTCACCTCGTCGCGGGGCGCGCCTTCGCCATGGAGCAGGCAAAAGCCGACGCAGTACATGGCATAGGGATCGTCGCCCTGGCGCACCGCGAGTTCATACCAGCGAAAGGCTTCCGCCGGATTCGGCGCGCAGCCTTCGCCAGCGAACAGCATGTCGGCCAGCAGCAACTTGGCATCGAGCAGCGCCGAGGCCTTGCGCAGCCACACCAGTGCGCGTGAAGGATCGGCGGCCACGCCCCAGCCCTGACGCAGGCACCAGGCATGGCGCAGCGCCGCCATGCGATGGCCATATTCGGCGGCGCGCCGATAATCTGCCGCGCCGCGCCGCCTCGCCGTCGTCTCGTCGCCGGCCGCGCGCATGGTCTGCTCGGCCCGCGCGAACCAGAAACGCTCGAGTTCGCC
>SSTA01000264.1 GCA_009469685.1 Azonexaceae bacterium
TCTTTCTCTCGCCTTGGCTGCTGCTGATCTGGTGTGGCGCCCTCGCAGCGGTGATCGGCGGGCGCGTCCTGTGGACCGGGAAGCGACTCGAACGTGTCGGATTTCTTTACACGTTTGGCTTCCTCCTCGGCCTGGCGATCCTGGGCATCGTCCCGGATATCGCCCCGGGAGCACTGAGCCTGGAACCGCTCTCGCGGGACACGCTGGGCCGCCTTTATCCGCTGCTGTTACTCGTTGTACCCTTTTTCCCGGCGCGTCCGGCCCGGCGCCGGGCGGGGGACGCCTTCGATTTCCTCTACGGCGTCCTGGTGTTTCTCCTGCTCTCGGTCTTCGTTCTGGGCAGCATGGCCTACATGCTCGTGGGTCGGGTCAGTTACCTTGAGGCCGTTTTCCAGGCCTCGCTCTCCCTCGCCGGCGCCTTGCTGATTCTGGCCTGGGTCTGGAACCCCCGGGCGGGGTTTTCGGGGATCGGATCGGCCTTTGCCCGCTACGTCCTTTCGATCGGCATGCCCCTGGAGCAATGGCTGGTCCATATCCAGGAAGAAAGCGAAAAGCAGTCGGACCCGGAGCAATTCCTGCATGCGGTCATGGCTCGCCTGCTCCAGTTGCCCTGGGTTTGCGGTGCGCGGTGGAACGCCGAGGGGATGACTGGGGACGTCGGCATCAGCTCGGCTTATTTCCACGAATTCGCCCGGGGTCACGCCCTGAAGCTCACGCTCTACTTCCGCCAGCCGCTTCCGCCCGCCGTCGGTTGGCATGTGGATTGGCTTTTGCGTCTGGCGGCGGAGTTCTATCTGGTCAAGCGTCAGACCCGGGAACTCAATCGAGTCGCCTATCAGCAGGCGGTCTATGAAACCGGGGCCCGCGTGACCCACGACGTCAAGAATCTCCTTCAATCCCTGCATACCCTGTGCTACGCCGCCACCCAGCCGGGGGAACCTACCGCAGTGGCCGATCTTCTGGGGCGCCAGTTGCCGCAGATTGCCGACCGTCTCAAGGCGACCCTGGAAAAATTGCAGCGCCCTCCGCGCCTGGCCGACGACCTGGTGGACGCCCGAGTCTGGTGGGATGGCTTGCGGCAGCGATATTCAGGTACCCCGGTGACCTGGATCAACGGCTATTGGCATGAGGGTGCCCTGGTTCCCAAGGGCCTGTTCGACAGCGTGGCCGAAAACCTCCTGCAGAACGCCCTGGCCAAGGGAAGGCGCGAGGATGGTCTGGAAATCGTGGCCGAACTTGGGCCCGGGAACCGCGGCTGGACCCTCCGCATCTGCGATTCCGGATCGCCATTGCCCGAAGCCCTGGCGTTACGCCTTCTCCGGGAACCGGTTCCTTCCGAGGACGGCCTGGGGATCGGCTTGTATCATGCCGCTCGCCAGGCAGAAGAGTTGGGGTACCAGTTGGCCCTCGACGAGAACTCGCCGGGCCGGGTGTGCTTCAGCCTGTCAGCCCGGCCGTAAGCGAACTGGGTTCCGCCGCTGACGGTTCCCGCGAGCGGGGACCGATCAGGCGATGGACCTCCGTATCGCCCTTGCCCTTGAGATAGAGGGTCTGGGGGTCGTGGAATTCGAAATGGTCGCGCAGGCGCTTCCAGGTCGTGTTGTCGACCTGGATCATTCCGGGCACGCCCTCGCTGGTGATGCGACTCGCCAGATTGACCGTGTCGCCCCACAGGTCATAGATGAATTTCTTCTTGCCGACGACGCCGGCCACCACCGGTCCCGTCCCGATCCCGATGCGGATTTCCAGGTGCAGGTGATTGACGCCGTCATCCCTTTGCAAGAGGTCGCGCATCGCCAAGGCCATCTCGGCCATTGCCACCGAGTAATTCTCGGGGCCGCTGTTGAGTCCGCCGGCCACCATGTAGGCATCGCCTATGGTCTTGATCTTTTCCATGCCGAATCGCTCGGCCAGTTCGTCAAAGGACGAAAAAATCCGATTGAGCATGGCGAAGACCTGTTGGGGGGAGAGGCCTTCGGCAACCCGGGTGAAATTGACGATGTCGGCAAACATCACCGTCACGTCGGCAAAGCCGTCGGCGATGGTTTGCTTGTCGTGCTTGAGACGCTCGGCGATGGGGGCCGGAAGAATGTTGAGCAGCAGGCGTTCCGAGCGCTCTTGCTCGTCCTTGAGCAGGCTGTGGGCGGTTTCCAGTTCCTCCTGCGCTCTTTCCTTTTCGACAGTCGCGTAGCGCAGCAGGAGGTAGGCGATGGTCGAAATGGCAGCGAAATTGAGGGCAAAGAAGAAGACGCTGGTGCGCGAGGAAATCTGGGGCGACGGCGCCGGCGGCAAGGCAATGAAGTCGGCCATGAAATAGTCGATGAATCCGGAAAGCGCGGTGAGGAACAGATAGGCGGCAAACCAGGACAGGGACTCTCGCGGTCCCAGGATCAGCACCGCGCCGATCGGCGCCAGCAGGCCCCACAGACTCACTCCGCTGGCGGTGATGAAATTCCCGATGCTCCACTGCACGACAAAGGGAACGAAGAGGAAAAGCGCCAGTTGGGTGTGGCGGAAGAAGTCGAAATTCCGGGTCCGGAAGTACAGCAAGAGATTGCCGACCAGCAGAAGCTGGAAAACGATCGCCGGCGTGGCAGAAAACTGTGGCCCCAACTGCCAATAGAGGAACAGCCAGACGATCGCCCCCAGGCTCACGAGCCCGGTGGCGAAGATGAGGAGCGATTTCTTCAGACGGGTCTCGGCATCGTCGCCGGGATCCATACCCGAATCACTCAGACTGAAAAGGGATCTCGTGTCCTTCATGGGGGCGTGGCGGCCAGAACGCCTGCATGGCGGAGTGTGGCAGTCGCGTGGGGTGGGGTCAAGCGGGTCCGTCGGCGGGCGAACTGCACTTCTGCACTGCGCGTCAAGGCAAGCGGCCGGCGGCGATCAGCCGATTGTAGAGGATATTGGGCGAAAGCCAGATGACCTGGTCGTCGAAGGGATTGGCCCCACCGGTGGTGACGGTGTGGTAGACGAAGGCCCGGTCGTTGTTTGTATTCGCGGCTTCATCGAGCCCGGCAGTGGTCGTTCCTCCGTTGCTGCCGAGGGAAAAGATCACCGCGACAGCGTCTCCCGTCAGCTTGAACCCAGAGGCGCAGGTGGTGCCTGAGATGCCGTTAGCGCTCGTGCAGACGCTCAAGTCCGCGGCGAGGGTAGAGCCGCTATTCCATGCCGTCTTGACTCCATTGGAGGTGGTGAAACAAGCGGTGGCGCAAGAGCTGCCACCGTCCAGAACGGTGGTCACGGCATAGCGAATGGGATTCTCCCAGGCGTCGACCATGTAGCCGTTGCGGTCAGTGGGGCCGAGCCCAAGCGTCACTGCCGGCAAGTACCCATTCCAGGGAGCCGTGCAGGTGCCGCCAGCGGCCGGAGCCTCGATCCCTGTGGCATTCGGTGCCGCAGGGCAGGGGAGTCGCCCGTTCGCCGCCGCGAACCCGAGGAGGGCATCGCGGGCGTCCTGGAGGCGGCGCTGGGTTTCCTGACGGGCGGCCTCTTCCCGCTGAGCCGAGAGCGACACCAGGAGGCCGCCGGCGAGGAGGGTGACGATGACCAAGACTACGGCCAGTTCGATGAGGCTAAAGCCGCGCCCATAGGCAATGCGGGGGCCGGGAGAGTTCATCGGTAGAGCACCAGATCGTTGAACA
>SSTA01000265.1 GCA_009469685.1 Azonexaceae bacterium
CGCCGCGAGACGGCCGCTGCCGCTGCCGGCGAAGAGCAGATCATCGCCGCCAAGGCCCAGGCGGAATCGATGAAGCACATCCTGCCTTTCAAGGAGAAGCAGATCGAACAGCGCGGTCTGGAAGCCGAAGCCGAGAAGGTCGTTCGTATCAAGAGCGCCGAAGCGTCTTCCCAGGCGCGCCAGATCGAGGCCCAGGGCGAGGCGGAGTCGCGCCGCAAGCTGGCCGATGCCGAAGCCTACCGCCAGGACCGCCTGGGCAAGATCGCGAGCGAACAACTGGCCCGGGATGGCGCCCTGATCCAGAAGAATCCGCTCCTCATCCAGAAGGCCATGGCCGACAAGCTTTCCGACAAGATCCAGGTGATCATCGCCCCGCCGCCCAGCGACGGCGGGTTCATCGGTGCCGCCCTGCTGGGCAAGGCAGGCGGTCGCGCCCAGCCGGTCAGCAATGTCGAAACCTCTGCCGATAACGCTCAGGAAGGGGAATGATCATGCTTGCGACCGCACTGACCGTCGTCGCCATCGTCGCCGCCGACCAGACCGCCCTGCGGGCGGCACCCCGGGATTCCGCCGCGCAGCAGGCCGTTCTGTGGCAGGGGGACAGCCTGGAAATCCGCGGCGAAAAGGGCGATTTTCTCCAGGTCTACGACCACCGGCGCGAACGGGCCGGCTACATCCGCACCACCCAGGTTCGCGTGCAATCGCTGAAACCCGAGGCCGCTCCGGAACTCCTCGCGGTTCTGCGTTTCCTGAAGGAGGCTCCGGGATCGGAGGCCCTGGGGGTCGCTTACGCCGCCGCCTATTTGCGGGCGGCACCGGCCGAGGCCATCGGCCCCGAGATCTTCGACGCCCTCGGCGTCATGTCCGACCGGCTGGCCCGGCGCGCCAGTGCCGGTCGCTCCGGCAAGCCGGGAGAGGCCACTGCAGCCCACCTGGAGGTGGTGGCGGCCTATGGCGTGACCATGACCACCTTCGAGCGCGACGGGCAAGTTCAACTCTGCGCCAATGGCGATCCCCAGCGCCGGGTCCTGGCCCTGCCCTCCACCGACATCCAGAAGGCCATCGCCGCCCTGGCGCTCACCCGCCACGAGTGCGTGTCTCCTGCCCTTACCCCGGTGGAACGCTATGCCCTCGACCAATGGCGGACGGAAGTGCTGGATCGAGTGGAACTCGCCAAACTGCCCGAAGTGCTGAAGAACCGCATTCGCCTGCGCAGCGCCGGGGTGTGGGCAAGCCTCGCCTACCAACGCGCCCGGCGGCCGGAACTGGGCATGCAGGCGGTCCAGGAAGCGGCCAACCGTGCCATCGACCACCTGGCCGCCATCAACAAGACCGAGCTGATGGAGACCGACGCCGCCGCGTACAGCGATGCCGCCATCCGGGTCGGAGCGTCGCGTTGGTCGGCGGTACCCGCAACGCCGGCCTCGACGGGCAAGGCCGCCAAGCTGACCGTCGTCACCAGCCCCGGCCAGCCCGGGGAGACCTGCGTGGCCCTCGTGGATGCCAAGCACGATGCCGGCAATCCGCTGGCCAGCCGCTGCACCTACGGCATCGTCTGGCCAGCCTCGGCCGCGGCCAATGCCGATGGCAGTGCCCTGGCCCTGGCTGTGCAGACCGGCGACACCTGGCGGGAAATGTGGGTTTTCAAGAAGCAGGCGAATGGTTGGTCGGTCGATATCCTTCCGCCCGGGCTCGACACGCCGAACCTGGGCTACGTCGAATTCGCAGGCTGGGTGCCCGGCGGGAAGGAAATGCTCGCCGCCCGCGAGGTCAAGGTGGACGGACGCTACCGCCAAAGTTTCGAGGTGCTCAGTCTGACCACGCTGGAAACCCGTAAGGCCGCCGACAGACCGGCGAGTCTGAGCACCTTCTATCGTTGGCAGAGCCCGCT
Source organism: Azonexaceae bacterium (assembly GCA_009469685.1). The sequence continues at coordinate 1,892 of SSTA01000265.1, forward strand.
CTGGAAGGCGGGGACGATCGCGGTGCGCTGACGCGTGGCGCGGCGCACGCAATTATTCGCATGGAGTAAAAAATGAATGGAAAGCCGGAATTGGTTTTGTTCTCGGCTCGGGGACGGGAGAGCTTGCCGGATTGTCTGGCAACCCGCCTGGAAAGTTCTGCGGCCGTCACCTACTGCCCGACCTTGACCGCACTGTCCGACGATGAAATCGTCGGACAGTGCGCAGACGCTCGCGTCGTGGGTCTGACCCGCCGAGCTTGCAAGGATTTTCACGGGGGGCTTGTTGATCGGTTGCCGAAATTGGCTGGCCTCGCAGTATTCGCGACCGGAGCAGAATGGCTGGACACCGAGGCCCTGGCCAAGCGTCGGGTGCAATGGCGAACCCTCCCGGATTATTCGACCCAGACTGTCGCTGAACATGCCTTGGGGATGCTGCTCGCTCTTGCGCGTCGCATCCATCTCAGCGATCGCGTGGTCAGGGCGGAATTGCCACATACAGTTTCGCTGCGCGGCTGGGAGTTGGCTGGCAAGTGCGTCGGGATTGTCGGATTGGGGAAGATAGGTTTGCGTATTGCGCGGTTGGTTTCCGCTTTCGACGCGAAGGCCGTCTATTGCGATCCGGAGGTCGCGACGTCGGAGTATGAGGCGGTTCCGTGGGAAAGGCTGCTTGCCGAAAGCGATGTCATCGTGCTTGCTGCCAGCGTCGAGCGGGGCGCGCGGCCCTTGATCGATGGCGAGGGCTTGGCGCGCATGAAGCGCGGTGCTTACCTCATCAATCCGTCGCGGCCGCAATTGGTCGACAGCGAGGCGGCTCTTCAGGCCGTGCTTTGTGGGCAGCTCGCAGGTTATGGCGTGGATGAAAGAGTCTACTCACCCGCGGTTTTGGCCGGTGTCGAGCCGGGACGAATCCTGCAAACCGGGCACACCGGATGGTATTCCGACGAGGCCATGGCGCGGGGAGCGGGGGCTTGGGTGGAGAATTTGATCGCACTTGCGGAGGCACTATGAGTAGCGAACCCGCCACCTTTCGCGGACTCCAGCGTGCGCTGATACTGGCCACGAGTTTGATTCCCGCCGCCCTCGTGGCGGTATTTCTGATCGGTCGCTGGCCGGAATACTGGAAATGGATTGCCAGCGAGGATACTCCCATGACTTCCCTGGAGGTGGGCGTGCTCTACACGACGGCGCTTGCCTGCTGGGGTTCTGCGGCGACTTGCCATTTGCGTGGCCTGTACGCCGATCGTGGACGTTGGCTGTTTCTCGGTGCCGGCTTCTTTTGGCTATGCCTCGACGACCGATTCGCCATCCATGAACGCATTCGCGATGGGTTCCTGGCGCCACGAGGGATAGCGATACCGTTTCTACCCATCGCCCCTGGAGATTTCATCCTGCTCGTCTACATGGTGATCGGATTGGCCTCACTGATCTGGCTATTGCCGCTTTGGCGAGCCCAGCGCCAGGCGTGTAGCCACTTTCTGGCTGGTGTCGGCGTCGCCGTGCTGGCCGTGCTGATGGACGCCTACGATATCCACGGCTTGAGTCTCGGTCTCCAGCGGCTTGAGCAAACGGTGGAGGAGTGTCTCGAACTGATCGCACAAGTGTTGTTTCTTCAGGGCGTGTTGCTGGCCTGGCTTTACGCGATCACGAATCCCCCATCAGACGTGCAAGGGATCGGAGGGACGGTGGCGCCCCCGGGGAGCGATGCAGGCTCTTGAGATCCGGATGGCCAACCGGCGAAGCCGGAGTCGGCGTCGCAGTGATGCTGCCCATCTCGTGCTGGAGCGACTTTCGGTCGCGCAGGCACGAAGACGGGCATGTCGCTTGGACCGATTGCTAACGCTCCCGTGAAGCTCGGTCGTAACGGGACTCGGCGCGGTGCAGGTGGTCGATGAGGATATGGGAGAGCAGATTGACGCCAAGGCCCGCGAACACAGCCGGAATGAGGTAGAGGGCGATCGAGAACTGGGAAAGGAAGAGCCAATCGTCTACTGCGCTCGGGGTCCGCTTGGCGGCGTCGGCAAGGAATTGGAGGAGATAGAGGTCGATGCCCGCGATGGCGATCAAGACGATGGCAAGCGCGATGACCGCGTAGCGGGAGATCGACGCGCGCTTGAGCAGAAATCCATAGATCGCCACGGGAAGGACGAATGAAAACGCAACGAGCAGGAAAAACTCGATCTCGAGGAAGACGTGATTGGGCGCGACCATGCCGAAGATCATACGCGTGCGGGGCGCCGGTACCGGGGCCGCGATTGTTGCAATTTGTAGCGACCGTCGAGGGGCGGGAAGGGTTTCCCCGTGTAACATTCCGGCATCCCAACCCATCCGTCACGATCCGCCGATTCCCTGCAAGGAGACGCCATGCGCAAACTTACCCTGCTCATCACCCTCGGTATCACTCTGATTCTTTCGGGCTGCGGCTACAACGCCATGCAGGCTCAGGACGAGCAGATCAAGGCTGGCTGGGCCGAGGTGCTCAATCAGTACCAGCGGCGGGCCGATTTGGTGCCCAATCTGGTCAATGTGGTCAAGGGCTATGCCGCCCATGAAAAGGATGTGCTGACCCAGGTGACCGAGGCCCGCGCCCAGGTCGGCGCCCTCAAGGCCAGTCCCGAGCTGCTGAGCGACCCCGCCGCCTTTGCCAAGTTTCAGCAGGCCCAGGCGCAGATGAGCTCGGCGCTCTCAAGGCTGCTGGTGGTTTCGGAGAACTATCCCAACCTCAAGGCGGATGGCGCCTTCCGCGACCTGCAGGCGCAACTGGAAGGGACGGAAAACCGCATCACGGTGGCCCGCAATCGCTATATCAAGGCGGTCCAGGAGTACAACACGACGGTCCGCTCGTTCCCCTCCAACCTGACGGCCATGGCCTTTGGCTATCAGACCAAGCCGAGTTTTGCCGTCGAGGACGAAAAGGCGGTCTCCACCGCTCCCAAGGTCGATTTCGGCGCCCAGCCGGGCGGCAAGTAAATGCCCTGGGCCCGGTTTCCCGGGTTCCTGATTGGCCTGCTCCTCGCGCTGGTGCTGGCCCTTGGGGCACGGGCCGAGGTTGCGGTTCCCGTGCTCCAGGCGCGGGTGACCGACCTCACCGGGACTCTCGCCGAAGCACAGAAAAGCGGCCTGGACGGCGATCTCCGGGCCCTTGAGACAAGCACTGGCGCTCAGGTGGCGATTCTGATCGTTGCGTCCACGAAACCGGAAGCCATCGAGCAGTATTCGATACGCGTCGTCGAGGCCTGGAAGCTCGGTCGCAAAGGCAAGGACGATGGCGTCCTGGTGCTGGTCGCGAAGAATGATCGCAAGCTGCGGATCGAGGTGGGTTACGGCCTGGAGGGCGTGATTCCGGATGCGGTGGCCAAGCGCATCATCGACGAGGCCATCACGCCGCGATTCAAGCAGGGGGACTTCTTCGGCGGGCTACAGGCCGGCATCGCCCGGATTGCGGCGGCCATCGAGGCCAAGCCGGTTCCGGAAAAACTGGCGGAGCCCGCAGCGCCGGCCGAACCCGGCGATCCCAGGATTCCGGATCACCCCTGGGCGATCATGGACCAGACCGGCACGCTGGATCCCGATGCTGCCCTCGCCTTGCGCGACGAACTGGATCGCTTCTACATGAGCGACGATGGCCGGGACCGCACCAAGCCGGTGTTCTTCCTCATCGTACCCAATACCGGGGGGGAGCCCATCGACCGCTTTGCCGCTCGTGCTCTCGCCCTGTGGGGCGAGAAGGACAATCTGGATGTGGATCGCAGCCTGCTCCTGGTGGTCGCCCGCGACGAAGGCAAAGCCCATATCGCAACCGGCGCCGGATTGAGCCAGCGCATTCCCGCCGGTGCCGCCGAGCAGCTGGTGGCGGAAATCATCGAGCCCGGCCTGCGCAGTGGCGAATTATTGCCGACCCTGCAGAAAGCAGCCCAGGAGGTGGAGGGCCTGATCGATGCGGCAGCGGCCAATCGGAATCTGGAAGAGCGCGTCTTCGACGAGCTCACTTCGGTGCCCGTTTGGCTGATCGTCGCTTTGATCGTGATTGGAACCGGAATCCGCTGGTTTCTCGGGCCCCTGTTCGGTGCCCTGGTGATGGCGGGGGTGGTCGGATCGGGGGCCTGGTTCGTCGCCGGTCTTGTCGAGGTGGCGCTGGCGGCCGCGGCCATCGCCTTCCTCTTCGTCCTGGTCGGTCTTTCCAATTGGGTCAGCATGGCGCTGAGCGTCGGTTCCGGCGGCAGTGGCGGAGGCGGCGGATTTTCCGGTGGGGGCGGCGGTTTTGGCGGCGGTGGCGCGTCGGGGAGCTGGTAGGCCATGGGAAGAATCCTTGATCATCTGCTTTATCCGCGCTGGCGAGCCCTACGGGCCTTCCCGCTGCGAGCACGCAAGGCCGTGGAAGCGGCGGTTCGCGCTTCGGAGAGCACCCACAGCGGCGAGTTGCGCTTCGTGGTCGAAGGGGGCCTAGACATGGCCTACCTCCTGCGCGGGGTGAGCTCCCGCCAGCGGGCGGGGGAGTTGTTCCACAAGCTCCGGGTGGACCGGACGAAGGCGCAGAGCGGCGTCCTCATCTATGTCCAGCTCGCCGACCGGCGGGTCGAGATTCTTGCCGATCGGGGCATCGATTCCCAGGTGCAGGAGGATACCTGGAGAACGATTTGCCGCCTGATGGAGGAAGCCTTCGCCGTCGGAAACTTTGAGCGTGGTGCGGTGGCGGGCGTCGAGGCCGTCGGCCGGCTGCTTGCCGCTCATTTCCCGGCCGGGAAGGACGATATCGACGAATTGCCGAACGCGCCGGAGGTGCTTTGAGCAGTTTCCCCGCTGGCGGCGCGCCCGGACGTTAAAATGGCTCCTCCTTTCATTTGCCCTCCAAGAATCCTGATGCATCCCCTTTCTCGCCTGGCCCTTGTCTTTCTCGTCGCATGCCTCGGCCAGCCGGCCTTGGCCGACGATCTCGCGGAGGCCTCGGCCTTCATTTCCGATCTCTATCGCGGCTACGAGGGGCAAGGGCAGCGGCCAAAGCGCGGTGATCCGCGCTGGTACGACGTATCGTTGATCCGCCTGCTGACCGAGAACGAAAAGGCCAATTCCGATGCCGTGCCGTTCGTAAGCGGCGATCCCTTGTGCAATTGCATGGAGGTGTCGGGCCTCAAGGTCGGCGAAGTCAAGGCGATGAGGGACGAAGGAGGCAGGCTGGCCGGCGAAGCCAAGCTCCAATTTCCCGGGGACAGACTCGAGCGCATCCGACTTACCCTGATACGGACTCCGGATGGACTGCGGATCTGGGATCTCGCCGACAACGAGATGCCGAGCTTGCGCAAGGCGCTGGCCGACGACACGGCAGCGGCGCTCAAGGACAAGGCCGAATCCGGCCGTAAGTGATCCGCTGGGCTGAGGGTTCCCTCAGCCGATGGCGCGCAGGAATTCGTTGCGCAATTGTTCCGACGCGGTAAAGGCGCCGGAAAAGGCCTGGGTTACGACCCGCTCGTCGCCCCGACGATCTTCGCCGAGCAGCAGGCAGAGCTGTTCCGCCTCGATGACGCAGGCGGCCCCGGCGGCCTGGCCGTAGGTGACCAGCGCATCGGCGATGTCGCGGGTCATCCATTCCTGGTAGGTGAAGCGGTGGCCGATGGCGTCCACCAATCGGGCGATGCGCCCGAAGCCATGGAGCCGGCCTCCGGGCAGGTAGGCGACGTGGGCGACGCCGCGGAAGGGCACCAGATGGTGGGGGCAGACGCCATGGACGGCGATGCCGCGCACCACGACGAGGTCGGCTCGGGGGTCCTCGAAGCCTTCGCCGAGGGCCGTGGCGGGGTCCAGTTCGTATCCGCCGAGCAGGCGCTTCTGCCACAGCTCCCGTACCCGCTGGGCGGTGCGGCCCATGTGGGGCGTATCGGCGGCGATGCCGCAGGCCTTGAGCAAGTCGCTCACCGCCTGTTCGAAAGCGGCGGGGTCGAAGGCGCCAGGGCGGGGAATGCCGACGCCGGGGACGGTGGGGGAGGGGACGTGGTCGGACATGGAGGGCTCCAGGGCTGTTCGTCGTCAGGGTAGCGCCGCCGGCCGTCGC
>SSTA01000037.1 GCA_009469685.1 Azonexaceae bacterium
CCGTAGATGGTGACGTTGGAATCGGCGAAAGCAGCGCTGGAAGCCAGGCCGGCGATGGCCAGAGCGATCAGTTTCTTTTGCATTGCATTACTCCTTAGTGGTTAGTTTTAGCGTCCCTGGAGACACTAGCTTTACCTCTCGGATTGAGAAGTTGGAGGCATTCTGCCAAGGGCCCGGCGGGGGAGCAATCTCCATGTCAACTTGGGGAAGAAAATTCTGGGCTCTTGTTGCGGCTCTGCAACACCCGCTTACATTCGCTTGCCTGGCCCCTGCACGCAACGCTCGTCCCACGCAGATCAACAGGAAAAGAGGCGTTCCAGTTCGACGCCAGGATCGGCCGCCCGCATGAAGGCTTCACCGACCAGGAAGGTATTGACTCGATTTTTCCGCATCAGCGCCACATCTTCCGCCGCCAGGATGCCGCTCTCGGTGACGACGATGCGGTCTTCGGGGATGCTCGCAAGGAGTCCCAGAGTGGTGTCCAGAGCGACTTCGAAGCTGCGTAGATTCCGGTTGTTGATGCCGACCAGGGGGGTTTTCAGCCGCAAAGCCAGGTCGAGTTCGTCGCCGTTGTGAACCTCGACCAGAACGGCCATCCGGTAATCGCTGGCCAGCGCTTCCAGGTCTTCCATCGCCGTCAGGGGGAGGGCGGCGGCGATGAGCAGGATGCAATCGGCGCCCATAGCCCGGGCTTCGTGCACCTGATAGGGATCGATCATGAAATCCTTGCGCAGGACAGGCAAGGCACAGGCAGCCCGGGCCGCCTGGAGGTAGTCCGGGCACCCTTGGAAGTAGGGCCCGTCGGTGAGGACCGAGAGGCAGGCAGCGCCGTGGGCAGCGTAGCTTGCGGCGATTTCCGCCGGCCGGAAGTCGGGGCGGATGACGCCCTTGGATGGACTGGCCTTCTTGATTTCAGCGATGACCGCGGGCCGGCCCGCTTCGATTCTGGATCTCAGACCGCCAACGAAATCTCTGGCGGGAGCCTGAATTTCCGCCTCCACCTTGACGACGTCCAATGCCTTGGTCTGGCGAGCCGCCGCGACTTCCTCCCGCTTGGTCGCGAGAATTCGATCAAGGATGTCGCTTCCCGCGCTCCCAGCCTTGGCGTTCATGCGAACTTCCGGGTCTGGGCGACGAAGGCCTCCAGCTTGGCGCGGGCAGCGCCGCTCCCGATCGCTTCGCGCGCCTTGTCCACTCCAGCCGCAAGCGTATCGCTCAAACCGGCGACGTAGATGCTGGCACCGGCGTTGAGGGCGACGATGTCCCGAGCGGCGCCCAGCTTGTTGTCGAGGGCGCCCAGCAGCATGGTCCGGGATTCTTCGACATTCGCGACTTGCAGGGCCTTGGGATCATGGACAGGAAGATCGAACTCCTCCGGGCGCACTTCGTATTCGCGGACGACACCGTCCTTCAACTCACCGACCAGCGTCGGGCCAGCGACGGAGATCTCGTCGAGACCTTCCCGACCGAAAACGGTCAGGGCCCGCTGGCTCCCGAGGCGCTGGAGAACGTGAATCTGGATTCCGACCAGATCGGGATGAAAGACCCCCATGACCTGGCAAGGCGCCCCGGCGGGATTGGTGAGCGGCCCGAGAATATTGAAGATGGTTCGCACGCCCAATTCCCGCCGCACCGGCGCCGCATGCTTCATGGCACTGTGGTGGTTAGGCGCAAACATGAAGCCGACACCGACTTCATCGATGCACTCGCCCACCTGCTCGGGCTTGAGATTGATGTTGGCCCCTAGGGCTTCGAGTACGTCGGCGCTGCCCGATTGACTGGAAACCGAGCGCCCGCCGTGCTTGGCAACCCGGGCGCCAGCGGCGGCGGCAACGAACATGGCGGCAGTGGAAATATTGAAGGTGTGGGCACCATCGCCGCCGGTGCCACAGGTATCCACCAGGCGTGAGGGATCGGCGACCTGCACCTTGGTGGACAATTCGCGCATCACCGAAGCGGCGGCGGCAATTTCGCCCACCGTTTCCTTCTTGACCCGCAGACCGGTAATGATGGCCGCGATCAGGACGGGCGAGACCTCCCCCCCCATGATCTGCCGCATCAGGGAAACCATTTCGTCGTGGAAGATTTCGCGGTGTTCGATCACACGCTGCAGTGCGGCTTGCGGGGTCATGGCTGGTACTCCTCCAGGAAGTTCTTCAACAGGTCGTGACCGCGCTCGGTCAG
>SSTA01000266.1 GCA_009469685.1 Azonexaceae bacterium
CGGCTCCGCTGCCGATCGCCCTCGGACCGACCGGCTTCGCCGGCGACGAACAGGCCGACCGCAGCGTCCACGGCGGCCCCGAAAAGGCCGTCCATGGCTTCCCGGTCGAGCACTATGCCCGCCTCGCACGGGAATTCCCCGCGGCTGCAGCCCAGTTTGTTGCGGGAAGCATCGGCGAAAACCTTTCCGCCGCCGGCTGCGAAGAGGTGATCGTGCGCCCGGGAGACATCTACGCTCTGGGCGAAACCCGCCTTCAGGTCACCCAACCCCGCAGTCCCTGCTGGAAGATCGATGCCCGCTACGGTATCGAGGGCATGGCCGCCTTCATCGCTGCCCAGGGCATCGCCGGCTGGTACGCCCGGGTGCTCGTTCCCGGCATCGTACGCGCTGGCGATGGGCTCCTGCTGGTCGACCGCGATCCAACCGCCCCCACTCTGGCCGAAGCGCTGGCCACCAGTCGCCTCCACCGCCCTCCCCCCGATGCCCTGGCAGCGATCGCGCAGGTCAAGGGGATCGCCGAGGGCTGGCGCCGAAAACTCTTGGATCGCATCGCCTGGCTCAGGGGAAATGGCAGCGGCTGATCCCGCCTCGATATTCAGCTTCCGTTCGCACCGCGTTGCCACGCTTCCTGGCCCGCGACGGAAGCCTGACGCGAAGACATGCCGTAAACTATGCTTTCAGCAGGATATCGAAATGCGGCCTCAGCTTAGGATTCCCGCTGGCTGAGCTCAGCACTCCAGCGGATCCACTTCCAGGTGCCAGCGCAGCATGCCCGGACAGCGTATCGTTTCTATCTTCTCCCGCCAGATCGGCAGGAAGTCCTGCAAAGCCCGCCGGGACGGAGATTCCACCAGGAGTTGCGCCCGCTCCCGCTCGGCGAGCCGGGCGAGCCGCATGGGGATGGGATCGTAGGCGGTGACTCCGGGACAATCTGCGTTCTCGGCATGAACCCGGGCGGTGGCGAGAAAGGCGATGGCTTCCGCCATGCCCGCTGCTTCGGCCCGCAGGATGGCCTGATAGGCGTACGGAGGAAAACCGGCCTGGCGCCGCTCTTCGAGTTGTGCGGCGGCGAATCCGGGGTAATCGTGGGCGGCCAAGGCGGCGTAGAGGGGGTGGTCCGGGTAACGGGTCTGAATGAGCACCTCGCCCGGCAGATCGGCCCGGCCGGCGCGTCCCGCCACCTGCATGAGTTGGGAAAACAGTCGTTCCGGCGCCCGCCAGTCGGCGGCGAACAGGGCGGCATCGGCCCCCACTGCGCCCACCAGGGTCAGCCGCGGGAAGTCGTGCCCCTTGGCCAGCATCTGGGTGCCGACCAGGATGTCGGCGCCGCCCCCGTGGATGCTTTCCAGCACTGCCTCCCACTGGCGGCGGGACTTGACCGCGTCGCGGTCCACCCGCAGGACGCGGGCTCCGGAGAAACGCTGTCCCAGCCATTCCTCCAGGCGCTGGGTCCCGCGCCCGAAGGGCTGGATGTCCTGATTGCCGCAGGTGGGACAGGCCCGCGGGATGCGGGCTTCGAATCCGCAGTGGTGACAGCGCAAGCGCCGGTCGGCCTGATGCAGAACGAGGTTGGCGGCACAGCGATGGCAGCGCGAGAGCCAGCCGCAGGCGGCGCAGGCGAGTACCGGCGCATAGCCGCGGCGGTTGAGGAAGACGAGGCTTTGCTCCCCGCGTTCGAGCCGTTCGGCAAGGGCAGCCTCCAAGGCCGCCCCGATACCTTCCTTGAGCGTCTCCCGCCGGCTATCCACCAGGGTGACCGTGGGCAGCTTGGCATCGGGAACCGCCCGTTGGGCGAGGGTCAGCAGGCGGTAGCGACCGGCTCGGGCGTTGGCCCAACTTTCCAACGCCGGGGTCGCCGAACCGAGGACCACGGGAATACCGGCCTGCTGAGCGCGAAAGATGGCCACATCGCGCGCCGAGTAGCGCATGCCGTCCTGTTGCTTGAACGAGGGATCGTGCTCCTCGTCGACGACGATCAGCCCCAAGTCGGGCATGGGGGTGAACACCGCCAGCCGGGTCCCGAGGACGATGGCTGCCTCGCCGGCTTGGGCGGCACGCCAGTGCCGTTCCCGGGCGGCCTCGGCAAGTTCGCTGTGCAGCGCCACGACGATGGCTGCGGGAAAGCGCGCGCGGACGCGGAATTCAAGCTGGGGGGTGAGATTGATTTCCGGAACGAGGACCAGGGCTTGGCGCCCCGCTGCCAGGGTGGCTTCGATGAGGCGAAGATAGACTTCGGTCTTGCCGCTGCCGGTGATGCCGTGGAGCAACCAGGGAACGAAGCCGGCGGCGGACTGGATGGCGCTGACCGCCACGCGCTGGTCGGCGGTCAGATCCGGTACGGCCGCGGGGTGCGGAACGCGATTCCGGCGACCCGTCCGGCGCACAGGGGGGCTCAAGCGTTTGAGGCCGGCCGGCAGGGCCTGCAGAAGCGCTTCGCCAGGAGGCGCCTGGTAGTAGCGCGCGGCAAACTCGCAAAGCGACAGGAAATGCGGCGATAGCGGCGGAAGATCGCGCAGGATCTCGCTGGCGGGCCGCAACTGATCTTCTGGCCAATCGCTGTTCTGAGCCACGGCGACGATGACCCCGATGCGCTCGCCACGACCGAAGGGGACCCTCACCCGCAGACCAACATCGGCAGTTTCCGCGTTCGGCCAGCGATAGTCGAAAAAGCGATGGAGCGGCAAATCGAGGGCCACGCGCAAGAAGCTCACGGGGAGAGGCTTTCCAGGGGTTTTATACTTCGCGTTGTTTCTTGAAAAACGCAGCAACCCTCTAACTTATTGAGCTTTTTTAAATTGTCCCCAAAAACTGTGGATAACTTTGTGGATTGCTCATGGATGAGTGCCCTAACCCGGTAGTCCTGAAGGATTTTTGTCACTTTGCCGAAAAATTCGGCGCAAAAAAACCCGTTTATTTTCAACGCGTTGTGTTTTCCTGCCGGTGTCAAGAGGCGGTAAGGAAATTCCCCTACCGAATGCCCCGGAACTGTGCATAAGTTAAACACCCCCGGAACGGCGACTATGACCTTTAGCCTACTCTTTGGTAGGCGTGAACGGTTTCCACCAAGACCGAGACATTCTCCGGCGGAGTGAATTGGGAAATGCCGTGGCCGAGGTTGAAGACGTGACCGGTCTTGCCCTGACCATAGCTGTCCATGACCTTGATGGCCTCGGCGGCAACAACCTCCGGCGACGCAAAGAGCACATTGGGATCCAGGTTGCCCTGGAGCGCCACCCGGTTACCGACCCGGCGACGCGCCTCGCCGATGTCTATGGTCCAGTCCAGTCCGACTGCATCGCAACCGATGGCAGCGATGTCTTCGAGCCAGAGGCCGCCATTCTTGGTGAATACGATGCTGGGAACGCGCTCGCCGCCCTTTTCCCGCTTGAGCCCCGCGACGATGCGCGCCATATAGGCGAGGGAAAATTCCCGGTAGGCCGCTGCCGAGAGGGAACCGCCCCAGGTATCGAAAATCATCACCGCCTGGGCGCCGGAATCGATCTGAGCATTGAGGTAGGCCGTCACCGTATCCGCGGTCACCGCCAGGATGCGGTGCAGGAGATCGGGCCGGTCGTAGAGCATGGTCTTGATCCGGCGGAAATCGCTCGATCCCCCCCCTTCGATCATGTAGCAAGCAAGGGTATAGGGACTGCCGGAAAAACCGATCAAGGGGACCGAATTGTCGAGGGCACGACGGATTTCGCTCACCGCATCCATCACGTAGCGCAAATGGTCGTTCGGATCCGGCGCCGAGAGGTCGTTGATCGCCCATTCCTCGCGCAAGGGCCGCTCGAACTTGGGCCCTTCGCCTTCTTCGAAATAAAGGCCCAG
>SSTA01000267.1 GCA_009469685.1 Azonexaceae bacterium
TCGCGCGCTCCACTCCGCCATACTTTTCGCCGCTGCGCCTCTGCAGGCGCAGTTCATCAAACCTCCCGGAGATTGCCTTGAACGCCCTGCGCCGACTGTTGTGTTCCGCCCTTGCCGCCTTTTCCCTGGCTTCGCTGCCGGCCGTGGCCGAAGAAAAATTCATCGTCGTCTCGTCGACGACCTCCACCGAACAATCGGGCCTCTTCAAGCACCTGCTGCCTGCCTTCGAGCAGAAGGCCGGAGTGAAGGTCCGGGTGGTGGCTCTGGGGACTGGCCAGGCCCTGGATCAGGCCCGCCGCGGCGACGCCGACGTGGTTTTCGTCCACGACAAGGCGGCTGAGGAAAAATTCGTCGCCGAGGGCTGGGGCGTCGAACGCAAGGAAGTCATGTACAACGATTTCGTGCTGATCGGCCCCAAGGCCGACCCCGCCAAGGTGGGCGGCGGCAGGGACATCGTCGAGGCGTTCAAAAAAATCGAGGCGGCCAAGGCGGCCTTCGTTTCCCGCGGCGACAAGAGCGGCACCCACGCCGCCGAGCTGCGGCTGTGGAAGGCGACGGGTATCGATCTCGACGCCGCCAAGGGGCCCTGGTACAAGGAAACCGGCTCGGGCATGGGCCCAGCCCTCAATACCGCGGCGTCGATGAACGCCTATCTGCTGGCCGACCGGGGTACTTGGCTCTCATTCAAGAACCGCCAGGATCTGGTCATCCTGGTGGAGGGGGACCAGCGCCTCTTCAACCAGTACGGGGTCATCCTCGTCAATCCGGCCAAGCACCCCCACGTCAAGGCCGATCTCGGGCAGCAGTTCGTCGATTGGGTGGTCTCCGCCGAGGGCCAGAAAGCGATCGCCGATTACAAGATCGACGGGCAGCAACTCTTCTTCCCCAACGCCAGGAAGTAAGACGGGGCAAGTCGGCGCTCTGGCGCCGCACCCGTGTCCCTCCCTCACTTGTACCAGGGCAGCGTGCGGCGGAGCGAAATGATTTGGCCGGCATTGGCGACCGAATAGCCGGGAACGGCGTCGGCCAGGGCACGGAATTCCGCTGAGCGCAGGACCTCCAGAACAGCCTGGATAGCCGCGCTTTCGAGGACCGGCTTATGGCAGACGAGAAAGAACTGCTCGTCCACCGCCGAAACGAAATCGAGCCCGAAACGGCCCGCCGCCGCCTTGAGGCCGAATCCGCAATTGGCGACCCCGGCCGCGACGCAGGCGGCGACCGCCAGGTGAGTGGTCTCGGCGTCGCCGTAGCCCTCGATGGCCATGCCCGGCACTCCGTGCTGGACGAGCAGTTCGTCGAACAGCACCCGGGTCCCCGATCCCGCCTGGCGATTGACGAAGCGCACGCCGGACCGCCGCAGGTCGGCCACCGTCCTGATCCCCAGCGGATTGCCCCGCGGCACCATGAAACCCTGGCTGCGGGTGGCAAAGCGGATGAGTTTGTGGTCGCCGAGCTTGAGGCGTCGGCCGATGCGGGAATGAACCACCGACCCCCGCTGGCAGAGATGGAGATCGCCCAAGGGCATGTGCACCCCGGCCAGGGCGCATTCTCCTTTATTGAGCCGGTCCAGGGCCTTGGCACTGCCCAGGTATTCGAATTCCAGCAAGACATCGGCCCGCTGCCGCACCCGGTCCCGCAGGGCTGAAAAGAGCAAATCGTGGCTGGTACTGACGATGAGGGGTTGCAACTCCGGCCGCACCGCCAGCAGGAGTTCATTGTCGAGTTGGGCGGCGAGTTCCTCCGCCCGCGGCATCAGCCGGGCGTGGATGCGGCGCTCGGCCCAGACCAGCCGCTCGCCGAATTCAGACAGGCGCGCCGACTGCCCGGCCCGCCCGGCCAGCAGAGGTTTGCCAAGGGCGATTTCCTGCTCCTTGAGGAACCCCCAGACGTAGCGATAGGAGAGGCCCAGCACCTTGGCAGCGCCACTGATCGACCCTCCGTCCCGGACGGCGGAAAGAATACGGAACAGAGGACTTTCGAGCTGCAGGCCGTCCTCCCCCGGAAAGGCCGAGGACCCTGTATCGAAGCGGTAATTGAGATGTACGCCCATCGGGCAAGGATACCCGAATTGCCTTGGCGCCCCCGCTCAAAAAAAGTGCTCCAATTTTGCGTCCTAAAACCCTGGCATGGTCGTTGCCCCGGTCTTACAGCTGTTTCACGGCAAACCTGAACCCGTTTACAAGGAGACACCATGCTCTACGCTGCACCCGGCGCCGCAGGCGCCAAGATCGCCTACAAGGCCAAGTACGACAACTTCATCGGCGGCAAGTGGGTCGCCCCGGTCAA
>SSTA01000038.1 GCA_009469685.1 Azonexaceae bacterium
CGGTCATCGCCACACCGTTCACCTCGGGCGGATAGGTTTCGCTGACGACATCGATGGCCAGCATCATGCGGCCCGATCGACCAAGGCAGCCGTCCACACGACCAGGAGGTTCAGCATGGCGAGGAGAAGCGCCGCGCCGCCAATGTCGTTCGTCCTCTCGGCCCGAGCAGTCCAGTCCGGACCGCCGGCTTGGGCCAGCGTCCGGATTGCGTTGCTCAGGAGATCAACCACCAGCACCAGGAACACGCTGGCGATCATCATCGCCCGATCGACGACGCTCACCTGAAGGAGAAAGGCCGTACCGCTCAGGGCGATCGCTAGCCACCAGCATTCCTGGCCGAAGGCGCCGCGCAGCAGCTCGACACTACGCAAGGGGGTGATGGGGCGGCGAAACGATTTCCGGATTCGCCATGGACGAATTGAGCCCTTGAAATGGGGCTCGTTTCTGGCGAATTGTTCGCTTCCGGGATGGGGATGCTGGTGTGATTTCATCGTCTCGTTATCCCAGTCAGGTCTAGCCCGACGAGTTGTTTCTTCCGAGAGTCGGCGCCATGGCCGCTTGACCACAACGACTTATCCGGCCCCACGCCAACCTCGCTCATGACGACGGGCAAGCGCCGAGGGCGGCCGGAGCCGGATCGCATCGCGCGACGGCCAGACTCCGATAGAGCGCGGCGAGCCTGACGGCCATCGCCTCATCCGACCACTCGAGCGCGTGCGCTCTGGCCGCTGCGGCCAGACGGCTCCACGCGTCGCGGCGGGCAAAAAAGTCGGCCAGCGTCTCGCCGAAAGCCTGCGGATCATCTGGAGGGACCACGCAGCCACGGCCTGGGGCGAGAATATCGGCAGTTCCCATGATTGAGAGGGCCAGAACCGGTAAGCCGGCAGCCATGGCCTCCAGGAGAACGAGCCCTTGGGTTTCGGTTCGCGAGGCGAATACGAAAGCGTCGGCACCCGCGTAGCAATCGGGCAGTTCCCTTCCGCGATCGAGATAGCCCAGGAAACGCACGCTGTCAGCGATTCCGAGTTCTGTTGCCTGGCTTCGCAGATCGGCCGACGCCGGGCCATCGCCCGTAATCAGCAGCAGCGCCTGGGGAGATGCGGCCAGCGTGTAGCGAAAGGCTGCGAGCAGGAAACCGATATTCTTCTCATGGGCCACGCGGCCGACGAAAAGCGCCACCGGCCGGCCGTCATCGATGCCATGGCGGCGCCGGAAGGCCTCACCGTCGCCTCCACCGAAATTGGCCAGGGGTATCCCGGTGGGCAGCACGTGGCGGGGGCGCACGACCCCATACTCGGCGAGTCGTCCCGCCATCGCTTCCGAGGGAACGATGACCGCATCCAGGGCATTGCACTGGCGGCGCGAAAAACTTCGGGCGAGGGCCCGAAGCCAGCGCACCGGCAACCAGGGCGCGTAGTGCTGGAAATATTCCTCGAACAGGGTGTGGTAAGTCGCCAACACGGGGAGCCCGAGGCTCCGGGCGGCTGCGAGTCCCGCGTAATGGGCGGCAAAGGGAGTCTGGATGTGGATCAGGTCGCAATCCTGCGCCGCGGTGAGCACCGCCGCCTTCATGGCCCGCCAGCGCACCAGCCTGTCCTCCGGATCCTTCGGCACGGGCCGTCCGGGTACGCGCACCACTCCCGGCTCGGCCGGCTCGCCGTCATAGTCGGGAACCACCAGCCGCACCTCGATGCCTTGCTGGGCGAGGCAGCGTCTAAAGGTCTCGATCGAAGTCGAGACACCATTGACTCTCGGAAAATAAACGTCGGAAACCATCAAGACGCGCATCAGAAGGCCTTTTCCTCATGAATATCGGGGAGCGCAAGAGGAAGCAGGCTGCGAGCTCCCCAGCGCACCAGTTCGAGGCGACCGTCGTTCAGCTCGACGATGGCGGTGCAGGAATCGACCCAGTCGCCGCAATTCACATAGGTCATCCCGCCGACTTCCTTGATCGCCGCCCAGTGGATGTGGCCGCAGATCACGCCGTCCAGACCGCGCGCGCGGGCGTGGTGGAGGGCGGACTCCTCGAAATCGAAGATGAAATTGAGGGCCGTCTTGACCTTGCGTTTGGCGAAACCGGCCAGGGACCAATACCCCAGAATACCCAGCTTGCGGCGTACCCAGGAGAGCCCGTGGTTGAGGCGTACCAGGGCGTTGTACCCGATGTCGCCGATGACGGCCAACCAGCGATGGTGGCGGGTCACCTGGTCGAAGGCATCGCCATGGATCAGGAGAAAACGTCGGCCGTCAGCCGTTTCGTGCACCGCCTCCTCGACGATCGGGATGTCGCCGAAAGCCATCCCGCAATAATCCCGTAGCGCCTCGTCGTGATTGCCAGGGATGAAGACCACCCGGTCGCCATGGCGGGCACGACGCAAGATCTTCTGTACCACCGTATTCTGGGCCGCGGTCCAGGAGATGCTACGACGCATCGCCCAGAAATCGATGATGTCGCCGATGAGGTAGGTCTGGTCGGCGGGGTACTCCCGCAGAAAATCCAGGAGCCTCTGCGCCTGGCAGGCGCGGGTGCCGAGGTGGATGTCCGACAGGAAGACAGTACGTACGCGGGGCATGGCGCCACCATAGCGCCGCGGTGTTAAGCCTCGGTGAAGCTGAGGTTACGGGAAGATTATGGGCCTACCAAGCGGGCCGTCGGGAAGCGGACCGCGAATCGACTGCCCTTCCCGGGGGTGCTGGTAATGTCCAGGCCGGCCTGATGGCGCACCAGCGCGTGCTTGACGATGGCCAGGCCCAGGCCGGTGCCGCCGGTATCGCGGGAACGGCCCCGATCCACCCGGTAGAAGCGTTCCGTCAGGCGGGGAATGTGCTGAGGGTCGATGCCTATGCCTGTGTCCTGAACCGCGAATTCCCCACCCTCGGAGCCGGAGCGCCAGCTAATGGTGACCGTACCCCCTTCGGGGGTGTAGCGCACGGCATTGGTGACAAGATTCGCCATGGCGCTGATCAATTCACCCTCGGCCCCCCGCAGGTCGCCGCCCTCGGCTTCCAGAACGATCCGATGGCGTCCTCCGGAGAGCGCCTCGGCGTCACGCTTCAGCTTATCGAGGAGAGTAGCCATGTCAATGACCTCATTCTCCGGCGGCGGAGCAGCTTCCAGGGAAGAAAGGGTCAGCAGGTCGCGCACGATGCGTTGCATGCGCTGCGACTGATCGGACATAAGCTCCAGATAGTGCCGCTGCTCGTAGGGCTCCAGTTCGATCTCCTGGAGAGTTTCCAGGAAGCCGGCGAGCACCGTGAGCGGCGTGCGCAGTTCGTGGGACACGTTGGCGACAAAATCCCGTCGCATGCGGTCGAGGAGGTCGGCCTGGGTGACATCCTTCACCTGCATCAGGCGGTTGCCGCGGCCGTAAGGCAGGACGTGAACGGAAAGGACGCGGTCGCCACTGCGGTCGGAACGCAGGGTCAGCGGACGGACGAAATCGCCGGCCGCCATGTAATCGACGAATTCCGGCCGGCGCACAAGGTTGGCCAAGTGCTGGCCAAGGTCGGTGCGCAGGGTGATCCCGAACTGCGTCTCGGCGGTGACATTGCACCAGGTAATGCGGTTGTCGCCGTCCAGGAGCACGATGCCGTCGGTCAACGCCTGGATGGCCGACGAAAACTCGGCAACTTCCGTTTCCCGCTGGGCGACGAGCGAAAGCAATTTCTTTTCGTGGCGATAGATGCGGGCGAACACGTCGTCCCACATGCCCTCGCCCTCCAGGGCTTCCGTATTGGCGGGCTGCCGCGACCACCGCTCCAGGCGGGAAAAATAGATCAGGTGGTAAGCCACCTGGCCGAGCAAGGCCAGCGTCCAAACCAGCCAGCCGACCCAGGGCTTGAGGACGCCCCCCAGGAAGGCAGCGAAGGCCACTGCAATGACGAGATAAGCGATTCCCCGCGCCATGGGCGGGGGCATGCCCACAGCCGTCTCAGTCCCCACGGAAACGATAGCCTGTGCCGCGGACGGTTTCCACGCGATCGTCGTGGCCCGAGGGCTCCAGGGCCGCACGCAAGCGGCGGATATGGACGTCCACCGTTCGCTCTTCGATGAAGACGTGGTCGCCCCACACTTCATCGAGCAACTGCGCCCGGGTATAGACGCGCTCCGGATGAGTCATGAAGAAGAACAGCAGCCGGAATTCCGTGGGCCCCAATTCGATGGGCTGGTCCGCCGCCGCCACGCGATGGGTTGCCGGATTCAGCAGCAGACCCTTGATATCCACGGTTTCACCCGCCAGATGGGGCGACCGGCGGCGCAGCACCGCACGTACCCGGGCCACCAGTTCCTTGGGCGAGAAGGGCTTGGTCACGTAGTCGTCGGCACCCGCCTCCAGTCCCTGGATCTTGTCTTCCTCATGAACCCGGGCTGTAAGCATGATGATCGGCAGTTCTCGGGTGCGGTCGTCGGCCCGCAGCTTCTTGGCCAGGGCCACGCCGGACTGGCCAGCCAGCATCCAGTCGAGAATGACCAGGTCCGGCAGGGCAGCACGAATGGCGGATTCGCCCTCTTCGGCGCTGCCCGCACGAACCACGAGAAATCCGGCATGCTTGAGGTTGATGGCCACCAATTCCTGGATAGCCGGTTCGTCCTCGACAACAAGGATGGTCGGGTTCATGCGACGTCCTCTTTCGGCGGATGACGGATGTCGCGACCCTCGACGATGTAGATCACGTGCTCGCCCACGTTCTTGGCATGGTCGCCGATGCGCTCGATGGCCCGGGCAATCCAGATGATGTCCATGGAGGTGGTGATGGTCCGGGGATCTTCCATCATGTGAGTAATGAGCTGGCGGAGAATGGACTTGAATTCGACATCCACCTCGTTGTCGGCCCGAATGACGTCTACCGCCGCAGAGGTATCCAAGCGGGCGAAGGCATCCAATGCCTGGCGCAGCATGTTCAGAGCGGCATCGGCCACGTGGCGGACGCCGACGCCGTACTGAATGGGCATGTGGCCCGCCTCGTAGATGCGGCGCACACCCTTGGCAATCTTCTTGGCCTCGTCGCCGGCGCGTTCCAGGTCGGTGACGATCTTGCTGACCCCGAACACCAGGCGCAGGTCGGAGGCGGCGGGCTGGCGCTTGGCGAGCACATGGGCGCAGTCGTCGTCGATGGCCTTCTCCAGGTCGTTCACCTTGCGATCCGTCTCGACGATGGATTTGACGCTGGCGATCTCGCCCGTGTTGTAGGCCTCGATGGCGTCGGATATCTGGCTCTCGACCAGGCCGCCCATCTGCAGCACCATACTGCGCAGGCGTGAGAGGTCTTCGTCGAACTTGCTGGAAACGTGGGAGGTTTCGTTCATGATGTGTCTCGCAATCAGCCCATGCGGCCGGTAATGTAGTCTTCGGTCCGCTTGTCCTGCGGCTTGATGAAGATGTCGTCGGTCTTGCCAAATTCCACGAGTTCGCCCAGGTACATGTAGGCGGTAAAGTCCGAAACCCGGGCCGCCTGTTGCATGTTGTGGGTGACGATGGCGATGGTGAATTCCCGCTTGAGTTCGTAGATCAGTTCTTCGATGCGCATGGTGGAGATGGGGTCCAGGGCCGAAGTGGGCTCGTCCAGCAGCAACACCTCCGGCTTCACCGCAACGCCCCGGGCGATGCACAGGCGCTGCTGCTGCCCTCCGGAAAGGCCCGTACCAGGCTGCCTGAGCTTCTCCTTCACCTCGTCCCACAGGGCAGCCTTGGTCAGCGCCCACTCGACCCGGTCGTCCATCTGGTTGCGGGTCAGCTTCTCATGCATCTTCACGCCAAAGGCGATATTGTCGTAAATCGACATGGGGAAAGGCGTCGGCTTCTGGAACACCATGCCCACCTTGGCCCGCAGCCCGATGGTGTCGACACCCTTGTCCAGGATGTTGCGGCCGCCGACGAACAGTTCTCCCTCGGCCCGCTGGCCGGGGTAGAGATCGTACATGCGGTTGATCGTCCGCAGCAGTGTGGACTTCCCACAACCCGATGGACCGATAAAGGCGGTGACCTTGCCCTTGAAGACATCCAGGTTGATGTTTTTCAGAGCGGGCTCACCCTTACCGTAATAGAAGTTCAGGTTTCTGATGCTGATCTGGGGCGTCAGGTTTTCAATGGCTTGTTCGACGGGCATCATGAAATTATCCGGGGAAAGGTCAGCGCTGGGTGGTCTGGCGGAACATCACGCGAGCGGCGATGTTGAGGGCCAGAACGCCGAGGGTGATGATGAAGACTCCCGCCCAGGCAAGTTCCTGCCAATCCTTGAAGGGGCTCATCGCGAACTTGAAGATGGTGACCGGCAGGTTGGCCATGGGTTCGGAGAGGTCGGTGCTCCAGAACTGGTTGGAAAGGGCGGTGAAGAGGAGCGGTGCCGTTTCGCCGGAAATGCGGGCGAGGGCGAGCAGGATACCGGTCACGACACCGGTCTTGGCGGAACGCAGAGTGACCAGCATGATCACCTTCCACTTCGGCGCCCCCAGAGCAAACGCTGCCTCCCGTAAGGTATTGGGCACCAATGCGAGCATGTCCTCGGTCGTCCGGACCACCACGGGAATCACCAGGAGCGCCAGGGCGACGGCCCCGGACATGGCGGAAAACTTGCCCACCTGGGCCACGTAGACGGCATAGACGAAGAGGCCGATGACAATGGATGGCGCCGACAGGAGGATGTCGTTGACGAAGCGGGTGATCTTGCCCAGCCAGGTGCGGCGCCCGTATTCGGCCAGGTAGATGCCGGCGAGAATGGCTATCGGGGTGGCCATGAGCATGGCCAATCCCACCATGATGATGCTTCCGACGATGGCATTCTTGAGACCGCCGGCACTGCCCGGCGGCGGCGTCATTTCGGTGAACAGCCGCAGGGACAGGGCGCCAACGCCAAGGTCGATGACCATCCAGAGAATCCAGATCAGCCAGACCAGACCGAATGCCATGGCGGCAAGGGAAAGGGAGAGGGCGAAAGCGTTGATCGCCTTGCGCCGCATCACGAGATTCACGGCCGCCTCCTTAGTGTCCGCCGCCGGAATTTTTCTCCAGCGACATGAGCAGCAGTTTGGATAAGGTGAGCACGATGAAGGTGATCAGGAAAAGAATGAGTCCCAGCTCCACCAAGGATGAGGTATACAGCCCCGGGGAAGCCTCGGCAAATTCGTTGGCGAGCGCCGACGTGATGCTGTTGCCCGGCAAGAAGAGAGAGAAGTTGGACAGCAGGCTCGCGTTGCCGATGACGAAGGTTACCGCCATCGTTTCTCCCAGGGCGCGGCCCAGGCCGAGCATGATGCCGCCGATGACGCCCACTCGGGTATACGGCAGGACCACATTCCACACCACTTCCCAAGTCGTGCCGCCAAGGCCGTAGCAGGATTCCTTCAACATAGGCGGCGTCAATTCGAAGACGTCGCGCATCACCGAGGTGATGAAGGGAATGATCATGATGGCCAGGATGATGCCGGCGGCCAGGATGCCAATGCCGAGGGACGGCCCGCTGAAGAGGGAACCGATGAGCGGCACCTGGCCCAGGGTCTTGGCGATCAGGGGCTGTACGTGCTCGCCGAACATCGGCGCGAAGACCAGCAGACCCCAGATGCCGTAGACGATGCTGGGAATGCCGGCCAGCAACTCGATGGCGATTCCCAGCGGGCGGCGTAACCAGACGGGGGAGAGTTCGGTCAGGAAGAGGGCGATCCCGAAGCTGATGGGCAGCGCGATGAAGAGAGCGATCAGCGAGGTCACCACGGTGCCGTACATGGGCACTAAGGCGCCGAAGCGCTCAGCCGGGGGATTCCATTCCGAACTCGTCAGAAATCCGAAACCGAACTGCTTGATCGACGGCAGAGCACTCCAGGTCAATGAAACGACAATGCCGACCAGAAGCGCCAGGGTGATGGCTGCGAAAGCGCGCGTCAGGTTGAAGAACAGCAGGTCGCCGAACTGCCCCTTGGTCTTGCGGGTTGGTGTCATGGCCTGATCTGAGTGGTCGCGAAGTGTAGCCGGCAGCTCCCGGTGGGAAAGACGCAGCCTCCGCCCTGCGGCGGAGGCTGCTTCAGCTGGATGGCCGACGCGATGCAATTGTATGCTTACTTGGCGACGTTATAGACGGGCTTACCGGAACCGTCTTTGATGTTGGCCCAGGAGGCGTGGATCAACTTGACCAGACTGTCGGGCAGGGCCACGTAATCCAGTTCCTCGGCCATCTTGGCGCCGTTCTTGTACGACCACTCGAAGTACTTGAGTGCTTCGGCAGCTTGGGTCGGCTTGTCCTGGACCTTGTGCATGAGAATGAAGGTGGCCCCGGTGATGGGCCAGGCATCCTTGCCGTTCTGATTGGTCAGGATTTCGCCGAAATTGGACTTGTGCCAATCCGCACCCGCAGCGGCGGCCTTGAAGGTCAGGTCGTCGGGACCGACGACGTTGCCGGCGGCGTTTTTCAGCATGACATGAGCCAGCTTGTTCTGCTTGGCGTAAGCGTATTCGACATAGCCGATCGAGGCTGGGACGCGCTGGACGAAGGCGGACACGCCCTCGTTGCCCTTGCCGCCGAGGCCTGTTGGCCATTGCACGGCGCTGCCGTCACCGACCTTTTCCTTCCACTCCGGGCTGACCTTGGAGAGGTAGTTGGTGAAGATGAAAGTGGTGCCGGAGCCGTCGGCACGGCGCACCACCGCAATATTCTGGTCGGGCAGGCTGACGCCGGGATTGAGCGCCGCGATGTCCTTGTCGTTCCACTTCTGGATCTTGCCCAGATAGATGTCGGCGAGGACTTTTCCGTTCAGTTTCATCTGTCCGGGATTGATACCGGCGATGTTCACC
>SSTA01000268.1 GCA_009469685.1 Azonexaceae bacterium
GCAGAGTCCGCTCAGCATTGTCATCACCGACGATCAAGCCAATATCGAGTACGTGAACGAAGCTTTCGAGCGCTCCTCCGGCTATACCGCCGCAATGGTCATGGGCCGCAACGCGCGGCTTCAGGCTTCCGGTGCTACTCCTGCTGAAACCTACCGGGACTTGTGGGCTCATCTGCGGGCCGGACGGATGTGGCAAGGGGAATTCCATAACCGGCGGGCCGACGGGGGGACCTATATCGAGTTCGTCAAGATCGCCCCGGTCCGGACCCAGGGCGGAGCGATCACTCACTTCGTCGCCTTCAAGGAAGATATTACCGAAAAGAAGCGCATCGGCGCCGAGCTCGACATGCATCGCCACCACCTCCAGGACCTGGTCGCCCAGCGCACGCGGGAACTGGAGGAAGCCAACGACGTCATCGAGCGTCGGGCCGAGGAGGTGGCGACTCTCAATGCCGCCCTGCGCGACCGGGCCGAGGAAGCGGAAGCCGCCACCCGGGCCAAGAGCGCCTTCCTGGCCAATATGAGCCACGAAATCCGCACCCCGATGAACGCCATCATCGGCCTCAACCATATGCTCGAACGGGCCCGGCCCACTCCGGAGCAACTGGACAAGATCCGCAAGATCAGCGCCTCCGCCAATCATCTTCTGGCCATCATCAACGACATCCTCGACCTCTCCAAGATCGAGGCCGGCAAAGTCAGCTTCCAGGACGAACCCTTCGATTTGCAGGCCGTGCTTGCCGACGTAACGACCTTCGCTTCCCAGCGCCTGGCCGAGAGTACCGTGGCCTTCCACGCGAATGCGGACCAAGTGCCGCGCTACCTGATGGGGGACCGCACTCGCCTCGCTCAGATGCTCCTCAACTACGTGAGCAATGCCATCAAATTTACGCGCACCGGGAGCATCGCCCTGCAGGTCGGGGTCGTCGAAGACCTCGACGATGTCGTCCAGTTGCGCTTCGAGGTCGCCGATACCGGCATTGGCCTCTCTGATGAGCAATGCGGGCGCATCTTCGAGGCCTTCGAACAGGCCGATGCCTCCACCACCCGGGTCTTTGGCGGAACCGGTCTGGGGCTGACCATCAACCGCCACCTTGCCGCGCTCATGGGGGGGGAGGTGGGGGCCAGCGGGCGCCTGGGAATTGGTAGCATCTTCTGGGCCACTGCAGTGTTCGGCAAGACCAGCGCTGCCGCAGTCAAAGAACGGCAGGTCGAGCCCGGGGCGGAAACACGGCTCAAACGCGACTACGCCGGGGGGCGCATCCTCCTGGTGGAAGACAACCTCATCAATCAGGAGGTGGCCCGCGACCTCCTGGTCGACGTCGGGCTCAGCGTCGACGTGGCAGGCAACGGTGAGGAGGCCGTGGCCAAAGCATCGTCCGGGGCTTATGACCTGGTCCTCATGGATATCCAGATGCCTGTCATGGACGGTATCGAGGCTGCCCGCGCGATCCGTGCCCTGGTCGGCTGGCAGAGTGTTCCCATTCTGGCGATGACCGCCAATGCATTCGAGGAGGACCGCGAGCGATGTCTCGCGGCGGGCATGAACGACCACGTGGCCAAGCCGGTGGATCCGGACGTCCTCTACCAGACCCTGCTTTATTGGCTTCCGTCGCGGGGCGAGTGATCCCCTGAAGTCCGGTTGGGGCGCCGAAAAATGCTGAGAGCCCCTTGAAAGTTGACGCATGCACCCCTATTATTAGCACTCACCGACGGCGAGTGCTAGCAACCGCCGTTGCTCCCGGGTCAGCCGGGCCAATTTCCACCGTGTCATTTCGTTTGTTGAGGAGTTCATACATGAAAATCCGTCCGTTGCACGACCGAGTAATCGTCAAGCGCGTCGAGGCCGAACGTACCACCGCTTCCGGCATCGTCATTCCCGATTCCGCCGGCGAAAAGCCGGACCAGGGCGAAGTCCTGGCCGTGGGCCCGGGCAAGCGCGACGATTCCGGCAAGCAGAACGCCCCGGACGTCAAGGTTGGCGACCGCGTTCTGTTCGGCAAGTACGCCGGCCAGACGGTCAAGGTCGATGGCCAGGAAGTCCTGGTCATGCGTGAAGAAGACATCATGGGCGTTCTCGAAGCCTGAGCTTGCGAACCCGTTCCCCCAGAATTGAAGGAGATTTAAATGGCAGCTAAAGAAGTCAAGTTCGGCGATTCCGCCCGCGCCCGCATGGTCGAAGGCATCAACATCCTGGCCGACGCGGTCAAGGTCACCCTCGGCCCGAAGGGTCGCAATGTCGTGCTCGAACGCTCGTTCGGCGGTCCTACCGTCACCAAGGACGGCGTTTCCGTCGCCAAGGAAATCGAACTGAAGGACAAGTTCGCCAACATGGGCGCCCAGATGGTCAAGGAAGTCGCTTCCAAGACTTCCGATATCGCCGGTGACGGCACCACCACCGCCACCGTCCTGGCCCAGTCCATCGTCCGCGAAGGCATGAAGTACGTCGCCGCCGGCATGAATCCGATGGACCTGAAGCGCGGCATCGACAAGGCCGTCGCCGCCACCATCGACGAATTGAAGGTCATTTCCAAGCCCTGCACCACCACCAAGGAAATTGCCCAGGTCGGCGCCATTTCCGCCAACTCTGACAGCTCCATCGGCGACATCATTGCCGAGGCCATGGAAAAGGTCGGCAAGGAAGGCGTCATCACCGTCGAGGACGGCAAGTCCCTCTCCAACGAACTCGACGTCGTCGAAGGCATGCAGTTCGATCGCGGCTACCTGTCCCCCTACTTCATCAACAATCCGGACAAGCAGATCGCCATCCTGGACAATCCCTTCGTCCTGCTCTTCGACAAGAAGATTTCCAACATCCGCGACCTGCTGCCGGTGCTGGAACAGGTGGCCAAGGCCTCCCGCCCCCTGCTGATCGTCGCCGAGGACGTGGATGGCGAAGCCCTGGCCACTCTGGTGGTCAACAACATTCGCGGCATCCTCAAGACTGTCGCCGTCAAGGCGCCGGGCTTCGGTGACCGCCGCAAGGCCATGCTCGAAGACATCGCCATCCTGACCGGTGGCATCGTCATCTCCGAAGAAACCGGCCTCACCCTCGAGAAGGCCAGCCTGAAGGATCTGGGCCAGGCCAAGCGCATCGAAGTGGCCAAGGAAAACACCACCATCATCGATGGTGCCGGCGACGCCAAGTCCATCGAAGCGCGCGTCAAGCAAATCCGCGTGCAGATCGAAGAAGCGACCTCCGACTACGACCGCGAAAAGCTGCAGGAGCGCGTGGCCAAGCTGGCTGGCGGCGTGGCTGTCATCAAGGTCGGTGCTGCCACCGAAGTGGAAATGAAGGAAAAGAAGGCCCGCGTCGAGGACGCTCTGCATGCCACCCGCGCCGCGGTTGAGGAAGGTATCGTCGCCGGCGGCGGCGTCGCCCTGCTGCGCGCCCGTGCCGCCATCGGCAAGCTGAAGGGAGACAACCACGATCAGGATGCCGGCATTAAGATCGTCCTGCGTGCCATGGAACAGCCCCTGCGCGAGATCGTTGCCAACGCTGGTGACGAGCCCTCCGTCGTGGTCGACAAGGTCGTTCGCGGCAAGGGCAACTACGGCTACAACGCTTCCACCGGCGAGTATGGCGACCTGGTCGACATGGGCGTCCTGGATCCCACCAAGGTTACCCGCACCGCACTGCAGAACGCCGCTTCCGTTGCCGGACTGATGCTTACCACCGAGTGCATGGTGGCCGAGCTGGCCGAAGACAAGCCGGCTCCTGCCATGCCTGGCGGCATGGGTGGCATGGGCGGCATGGACATGGGCATGTA
>SSTA01000039.1 GCA_009469685.1 Azonexaceae bacterium
TCCATCGCGCTTGTGCCCGACGACCAGCCGCTTCTTCAGCTCTGTGTCCTGCTCGGTCATAGGTGTCCACGTTCCTCTACATGGACACCATCATCGCCAACCGCCCGTCTCAGCGCCAGACGTCGTCAATAGGGCGCTTACGTTCGATCAGCGCCCACAATTCGTCTGTCAGTATCGGTTTGGCCATCTCCTCCACCCAGAGAAACAAGGCAGAGGTTAACAAAAGAAATCAAGGGTGAACAGCCCCTGTGGTCATTTTGTTACGAGTTCTAAGAGCGTTTCGTACATCCTGGAAAAATGGCACCGGATCATCGGCACTCCAGACGTAATAGCGCACCGACGGACGAAAGAAATCACTGAGAAACCGGCTCAACTCATAAAAAGGTCGGGCCACAAACCTCTGATCACAAATCTGTTTCCGTTGAAAAATGATTCTGACCAGGCGTTTCAGTTCGGTAGCCACCATCCGGCACCTGATATCCTCTCGCGGAGGCAGCAATGCGGGCATCCGCCCCTCTCCTTGCAACCAGTATGCAAGTAGGGCAAAGCCGGCACCACAATGCATAGCCAGTGGAAGACTGCCCCAAAACCGCCCATTTATTTCCATCAGGACCGCCCTGCCACTCTGAACATCGTAGCGATACTCCACCATCGCCACCCCATCCCAGCCGATGCGTTTAAGCAAAGCTATCGAGCGTTCCTGCAGATCAACAAATTGGCTCAGGGGAACCACATCGCAGACGCTGGAAAATCCCCCCTCCGGCGGCCACTCTGCGATACGCAAATGCTGAAAGCGACGCACCGCTTCGCCTTTGTGCATAAAAAAGAACTGCCCGAGTCCAATACCGGGACAATACTCCTGAACCATTGGCCAGGTTTCCATTGACCGGTAACGAGCGACTGCGTCCACGAATTCCTCGCCGGAATTGACGTACTCCGCCTTGACAAGTTCTAGCCCGTTGCTCTCCAAGATTGCAGAAACCGCATTAGGGTCAGCCCACTTCAGCACAGCTGGGAACGGAAACGTGGCTGCAATTCGCTCGATATCGTGCCAACCACGCGGACAAATGCTTTGCGGGACATCGATGCCCACACTCCGCGCCTCGTCAAGAGTCTTTTCCTTGTCAAGGACTGCCTCAAATGCTCTTCGCGAGGGAATCAGCGGTCGCAACGGACTAAGCTCAGCTTGGTGATCAATCAGCCACGCGGTGTTCGCTTCCGAGACTGTCAACAGGTAACCCGCGCCGTGCCGCTCCCCCAACTCCCTTAGCTCCTGTAGCCCGTTTTCGGAGCGTGGATGCCGCAATACTGCCCCAGTTTTCAGATAGCGGGAGCGTAACCCGATGGCGTTAGGATCCAAGGCAATCCCGATTACAGGAATCCCCTCCGCCCCCAACTCCCGAACCAGGCTAAGCCCAATTTGGGATTCAATTCCTAGGACATAGCAAGGGCGCCGCAAAGACTCGTCAGCCAAGGCTGGACCTCGCTTTGGCGGCGGCCGGTGAAAATCCTTTGAAGCAGCTAAACAGCATTCGCCGCAGGATCGTACGGCGGTTTTCGGTGAAGTAACCCATCAATCCAACCGAAAAAAACATCAGGACGCTAACCGAAAGCCAATACCAGGGGCCCTTTGGATCCCCATGCACCACTGCCCCCCAGAATAGGAAGAGGGGCTGGTGAAGTAAATATAGCGTAAAGGTGTAATTGGCGACAAAGCGCACCGGCTTCTCAATGGACAGCATGAAACGCCCGTGGAAAGGCGCAAGATTACGCACGCCGGCGAAATTCATGAAAACCAGTA
The DNA here is from genome assembly GCA_009469685.1 of Azonexaceae bacterium. Next base: position 1,802 of record SSTA01000039.1, read on the forward strand.
TGCCGAGCAGGTAATCTGCAACAAAGAATTTCGAAAAAGTCATTGACCGATGCAGATCATCCCCTAGCACGCCCTTCAAGCCGTCGGAAGCCCAGTCGCCGACCCCAAAAACGTGATAAAGAACTATCCCGCATATCGACACGACAACCAGAAGCCAGGATGCCCCAAGGGACAACTCTCTCAGGAAACGCCAGTGATAGAGCAAGACGCCAAGCCACCATATTGGCGCTAGTAGAATCAGTTTCGGTCCAAGCGCCAGCAGGGTGATTGACGCAACCAGCAGACCGACCCTTGCAGGCAAGAATATCACCATGGCAAAAGTGACGTAGTACCACCATTCATAACAGATCGACCAGTAAGGAACATTGGAAAAACTGGTTATTGAGATCAGCCACACCTCATTGAGCATTAGCACGCTGCCGATAATCCGCAGCAAAAATTGGTCGTACGGATAGCCGGCATAGATCTCAGGGTAAAGGCTGCGTCCGACACTGTCGAGAGCCAGGGTCAACACAATGGTCGGAACAGTTACCGAAAATACCCGCGCAATGCGGCTCGCCGCGTAACTCGCCCAAGTGGACTCTTTGGTCGCCGTAACAAACGCGATGACAAACCCAGACAAGACAAAAAAGACGATTACCGAGCTATGACCGAAATTGCTTGCCGGTAAAACTGATTCAATAAGAAAACGCTGGTTCGAGTGATAAACATAGACCAGTAGAGCGGCGAGAAACCGCACCAAATCGAGGTATACCGAAAACTGGCGATTCATTGCGAACCCTTAGCAAAAAATATCACCGTCGCCCCCTGGCGATAAAAAATTCCCCGGAGGCTCTTGCACTTGCAAGTCACGATTATTTAATTCCCACAGTGCTTTGCTTGGTGGCTGAGTGTATGTTGGAAACCACTCTCTCTTATCCTAATACTCTTCTCAGAGCCTGCTCACCGCGGCGCACCATCGTTGCCAAGAATGTAGTGCTAGGAATCGGCAAGGAACTCATTGCTAATTCGATATTAGGTGACTCGGCTAATGTGGCTACTTCATAGCACTCAGGATGAGCCGCCAGATACTTGCAAAGCCGCTCAAAACGACCGACCACTATATTGTCCGGCTCGCTACGCCCCTGCTTTAACATTTCGAAATTGTGCGATAGCACGACAAAATGCTTCATACCCTGCGAAAAAGCAGTCTCGAGCGCCCCTTGTAATTCTGCAAAGCCACATGCACCAACCTGAGCCGGCCGCAAGCGCCCGGTACCATCGCGAAACACTGTCATTGGCAGTATCCGGACGTTTTCGAACTCCAAGGGATGAAAAAATTCAATTCGCCCTCTCAGATCTTTCCCGCTATCAGGATGAACTTTATTCAAGCTGCTGTCGATACGAATACCCACGTGATCCAACGCTCGATAGGTGTCTGCATTGGCGGAGAAACTACCGGCGCGGAAAGCCGTAGCCATTCCGCCCCCCGCTTCAAAAAGGAGGCGGCGCCCCAATTCGATCAGAAGACACTGTTCATCCAACGTGTAAAAGGACATATGCTGGCGTTTGCGATAGGCACCAGGAAACACCAATGGCCGAATCTCATCTGCCCACTCCGGGTGCAGATGTAGTTGAATGTCATGCCCCCCGGATTGGATCAATTCGACGACAGTCGCCAAATGCTCGACCCCAAAACGTGCAGCAAACAGGGGTTCGACGAAGAAAACTCCTGGCAAGCCATGGCGCCCCAGAATCTCCAGAGTTTTAGGCAACGCATATTCACCAAGCTCCGACCGTCCATAGACATAGCGCTCGAAGCTGCTGGGAAAACGACCATCGAGGTCATCCCAACCGTTGCACCAAATTTCAATATCGAAAGTTAAATAGACATTCATCGCAGTACGCAGGGGCTATCCACCTGACGCAAGTCGTGGACGAGGTTGATCACGGCCGAGTGAAGGATGGCAAAGCATGTAAGAAAGTAACGGTCAGAGAGCAAATGGGGATCATGGATATGGATGCGATGCGGTTTTGACCAATGGCCAAGCAGTGCGATCGAATCAATTGGAATCCCCCGCCGAACCAACTCCCAAGCGTGCCTAACCTCCATCGCCAGCAATAGGTCACCAGGTTGATAGAAGTAATCGGAAAAGTCCGTTGCACGATGGGAACTTAGATCCTGCCCATACACCTGTGCAGTCACGATTGCCTTCTCGAAGGCAGGTGCGCCGGTAGTAGTGGCTAACCCGATCGACACCGTACGAACACCGAGACTTTGGGCAACGATGCCGGCAAAGGCGCTGCGGTTGATATTTCCCAGACACACAAACACAAGCCGCGCTACCCCAGCCTCGTCGATTTCTGAGAATGGCCGTAGCCGCCCAAGGAGAAACTCACACTCCCCTAGTAGAAGCCGGACATAGCCTCGGAAATTGCCAAAATTTATGTCCACAAGGGATTTCATCCGCCCGTTCAGGGATAGGTCTTGTTCCCCGTTTGTCGGCGCCGCCAAGCACACCTGCGTTGCCTCCCCCCTCCACGAGCATTTTCCGGATTGATTATTCAACGCTCCACCTTCCCCATGGGCCCAATGTAGCTGCGCGCCACCACCACATTGTCTACAAAGAGATGCTGATCATGGGGAGAGGGCTCCATGCCACCATGATAAACATTCAACCAGACATCCTCTATGCGCAAACTGTCAACAGAGCGATAACGCACGTTGGTACGCACCATGACCAACCGCCCGTCGATCCAGACTCTGATAGCACCGTCTGCCGATGCGGGATGATTGAGGGCGATCTGTTGCTCGATGCAGTACCAGCGATTGCGTTCTAACAACGCTCCCGGCCACGGCCAATGGTCTCCGTAAACCCCTCCCATCTCTGCGTGGTAGGCATAAGTCACAAGTTGAGTAAGGCCCTGCATTGGATGATCTCCCTCGTAGATACGAAGAAAACCACCCCGTGCCGACCAGCCATTGGTTCCGTCCGAGCGCCGACCACCCCAACCAGCTGTGTTGTAGGTGCCCGCCATCCCCGGCATTTTCCCACCGTCTTTGGTTGGATTCCAGTCGTCAGCCAAGCGAAGGTAATAGCGAAAGAATAACTCCTCGGGTTCGCGCCCGTAGTTCTTGGTATTGAGGCGGAGATCTGAACCGAAGTTACTCCCCTTTTTCAGATTGACCCGAAGCGCATATCCGACCAAAGGCTCAAAGCGTAAGCGGCTGTCGATGCCCACTACGTCCACTTCCCCTTGGGCCACGGCCCACTTCGATTTCCAGCCTCCCCCCTCTTCGAAACCAGTGGCAAAGATGACATCCGGACCCTTCTCAATCCCTATGTCACCCGGAAATCCGGCCGCCAGTCCCTGACGCACGGGCGGCATTGGGAATACGGGAACCGCGGCCTCGAATACACCTATGCGTAGCGCGCTTGCCTGCCCTTTTGCATTGGATAGCACAAGGCGTGCACGACTCAGCTGCCCTCTGGACAACTTTCCTACTAGTGGAAACTCGATCAAGATATTCAGCGGCGCACTTATCGACAGCGTATTCAGCCGACCTAGCGCGCGGTAGGTCGTGCAATCAAGGTGCGTATCAGCAGACGCATCGATGATCTCATGTTGACCATCAGCATACTCCAGCACTAGCATCGGCCGGTCTGCGGGGCTTCCCGCCTCGCGGCTATGAAACACGGCGTAGCCGGACCCACCAGTTGCTCGCAGAAAAAACATTCCGCGACGTTGGCCGGCTTTCCTCCATTTCTCGATGAGCGCCGTCACAACCCAAGAGGCGCCAACAGAACCGGGCGCTACCTTGTCATAAGCTTCCTCCCCGTGCATTTTCCCTCGAGCATCACGCCAATCCCCGGCACGCCTCTCCCAAGCGAGAATGTCTGCCAGAAAATGCGAGCAAGAAGCGCCTCCCGCGCCTTCGTACAGAGTAAGTCGGCCTGCCAACTCGGATGCCTGAATTTCCCCAGAACTACCACTTCCGCTCCAAGCCAAACCGATTGAGAAGCATAGGAATAACAAACAAAGTAACCGCATCATGCGCCCCCCTCGAATAGGAAGTAATGGCACCAGTTCCGGTGCTCTGGCCAGCCTCCGGGTGAGAATAGGCTGTGGCACGTGGCGGGTTGGGGTACTGGCGTCCCCGGAATCCATGCAGATGGCAGGCGCGCTGTCTAAGGATTCCCTGAACAACCCATGATTTCTACGCGCCCCGTCATAACCATGATGAAGAACAGGCGATTTTCGACCGTTGGCCGTGAAGATCCCGGGTTTTACCCCACCATTCCCAGCTCACGGGCGCACCTCGCCCAGCAAAGGCAGCAATCGCTTGCGCGCCAGCCAGAGATTGGCCAGCGCAAACAGCGTCACAATCTGACCGCTGTTCTTCGCCAGGCCGCGATAGCGAACCTTCACGAAACCAAACTGGCGCTTCACCACGCGGAACGGATGCTCAACGATCGCCCGGACCGCCGACAGCAGCCGGTTGAACGCTTTCTGCTCGTCGGTCAGCGTGCCGCCAGCCGGCTTCTTGGTCGGCGTCAGAACAGACAACTCGCCTTCCTTCTCGAACTCGTCAATCGTCCGGTTTTTCTTGTGATAGCCCCGATCACCGAAGACGATGGTTTCTTCCCCATGCAAGCAGTTCTCCATCATCGTGATGTCCGCAACCTTCGCCGTTGTGCACTCCACGGTATGGACCAAGCCACTGTCGGCATCAACACCGATATGCGCCTTCATGCCAAAGTACCACTGATGGCCCTTCTTTGTTTGAGTCATCTCGGGATCGCGCTTCTTGTCTTCGTTCTTGGTCGAACTCTGCGCCGCAATCAGCGTGGCATCGACGACCGTTCCACGCTTCATCGACAGGCCTTTCTCCGACAGCACCGCGTTGACCTCGGCAAAGATCGCCACGGCCAGATCGTGCTTCTCCAGCAAATGCCGGAAGCGAAGAACGGTGCTTTCGTCCGGCATCACATCTTCGAAGGCATCCAGTCCGGCAAACTGCCGCAGCAACGGTACATCGTGCAGCGCTTCTTCCATCGCCGGATCGGAGTAGCCAAACCATTGCTGCATGAAGTGAATCCGCAACATCGTGCCCAACGGCATCGGCGGGCGGCCGTTTCCCTTCTTCGGATAGAACGGCTCGATCAGCGTTTCGAGGCGAGACCACGGTACGACCGATTCCATCTCCGACAGAAACACCGCCTTGCGCGTCTGCTTCCCTGCCTTCGGCAGGAA
>SSTA01000269.1 GCA_009469685.1 Azonexaceae bacterium
CTGGGTCGTTCCCGTCTCCAGGCTGTGTTTCAGGGGACAGGATTCGCCGGCCTGATCGCAGGGCACGGAAAAGTGATGGGAGACTTCGTAACAGGTGCGGCCGCAGACCGGCTGACCGCCTCCGAATTCCCGCAGATAGGCACGGTTGGCGCCGACGATGCGGTAATCCGCGTCCATCACGATGCGCGGTTCCGGCAGGTCTTCCAGGAAGGCGAGGAGGTCGGCAAGGGGTTGCGGGGCCATGGCCGCATTGTCACCGGCGGCATGACGGCATGTCAATTTTGGCAAGCGCAGCGCCACTCCAAGGCCAGTCTTCGCCAAGCCGCAAAGCAAGGCCATGAATCGAAAGCGATTTTCTCGAATTCCGCCAGCTGGCACGGGAATTGAAAGCCCTTTCACTGGAAGCGGGCCGCTTGGGCCGGCCAGCCGGAGATCCCGCCCTTCGGCGGCCGGCGGACCGGGCGGTTCCGGCAACGGGAGCAGCCCTGACAGAGGCTCCCGACCGCGCCCCCTTCGCTCCCCGGCGAATCCGCGGTGCTTGCCGATCCCTGGGACGGTCCGCTTCCAACCCTGAACGCTGCCTGCCATGACACTTGCCCTCGCGCCCCACCCCAACCCTCCGCGGCAGTTTGCCGCGACCCCGCTGCTGCGCCAGTTCGCCGACCGCACGAGCGGCACCCTCTCCTACCTGCTGGCCTGCCCAATGGAGCGGGAGGCCCTGCTCATCGACCCGGTGGCGGGCGACGCTGCCCTGTACCTGGGCGTCGCGGGCGAAATGGGCTGGCGCATCGTCCTGGTGCTGGAAACCCACCTCCATTCGGACCACCCCAGTGCCGCCGCATTCCTGCGCACCACCCTGGCCGCCCCTCTCCTGGCCGGCGAACGTTCCGCCATCGATGCCGACCGGCTGCTGGCGGACGGCGAAACCTTGCCGGTCGGCCAAATGCGGTTGCGGGCCGTCCACACCCCGGGACATACCCAGGGCTGCATCAGCCTGGATCTGGGCGATCGCTGGTTCACCGGCGACTGCCTCGCCCTGGGCGACGGCGGCGGAACCGACGAACCCGACAGCGATCCGGCCACCCTGTTCGACTCTGTCCGCCGGGTCTTCGTCCCCCTGCCCGACGAAACCCTGCTCTATCCAGGCCATCTGACCGGCTCCCGGCGCGTCGGCTGCATCGGCGAGGAAAGGGGAAGGAACCCGCTGTTTTCCGGGATGAGCCGGGACGAATTCGTTTCCCGGCGGACTGCCACGCGCACCCCGTTGCCGGCGCCGGCCAAGACCCTGATTTCGATCAACCACCACGGCGGCTCGCCCTACCTTTCCCCAGTACCGAGGATTCATCCGTGACCGATTCCAACGACACCGCCCTGGCTGCAGTCCCGCCCGTCCCCGTCTCCCTTTACGAAAAGCACAAGAAGATCTACGCCCGCCGGGTCCGCGGCGGCTTCGACAACGGCCGCATCGCTCTGGTCCTGCTGACCCAGGCCCTCTTCTACGGCGCCCTGTGGCTGCCCTGGAACGGCCGCCAGGCCATTCTCTTCCACCTGGTCGAGCGCAAGTTCTACCTCTTCGGCCTCATCCTGTGGCCCCAGGACGTGATCTATCTGGCCGTCCTGCTCATCATCTCGGCCTATGCCCTCTTCCTGGTCACCGCCATCGCCGGCCGGCTGTTCTGCGGCTACGCCTGTCCCCAGACGGTCTACACCGAAATCTTCATGTGGATTGAAAATGCCGTCGAAGGCGACCGCAACGCCCGCATGAAACTCGACCGCGGCCCTCTGACCCCGGACAAATTGCGCAAGAAGGCGCTCAAGCATGGGCTGTGGGCCATCCTGGCGCTGTGGACCGGCTTCACCCTGGTCGGCTACTTCACTCCGGTCACCGAACTGTGGTCCGAAATCCGCGACTTCTCCCTCGGCCCCTGGGAAAGCTTCTGGATCTTCTTCTACGCCGGCTTCACCTACCTGATGGCCGGGTCGCTGCGCGAACAAGTGTGCAAATACATGTGTCCCTACGCCCGCTTCCAAAGCGTCATGTTCGACGCGGATACCCTGATCGTCACCTACGATCCGGAACGCGGCGAACCGCGCGGGACCCGCAAGAAGGGCACCGACCTCGGGGCCGCCGGCCTCGGCGAGTGCGTCGATTGCGGAGTCTGCGTCCAGGTCTGCCCCACCGGCATCGATATCCGCAAGGGCCTGCAATACGAGTGCATCGGGTGCGCCGCCTGCGTGGACGGCTGCGATCAGATCATGGACAAGATGAGCTATCCCCGGGGCCTGATCCGCTATTCGACCGAAAACGCCATGCGCGACCACCTCGACGGCAAGGACATCGTCGCCCACATCCTGCGCCCCCGCATCCTGCTCTACACGGCCATCCTTGCCCTGATCGTCGGCATTGCCGGCTGGTTCCTGGCCCATCGCCTGCCCGTCAAGGTGGACGTCATCCGCGACCGCGCGACCCTGGCCCGGGAAGCGGACGACGGCAGCATCGAGAATGTCTACACCCTGCAGTTCATGAATACCGCCGAGCGGCCCCGGCGGTACCGCATCGCCGTCACCGGTCTCGACGGCCTCCGACTCGCTGGCGCGGACGAAGTCGAGGTCCCGGCGGCCAGCGTGCGGGCCGTGCTGACCACCGTCCAGGCGCCGCCGGAGTCCGGGAAGAAGGGCGCCAACCCGATCCATTTTGAAATCCAGGCGACTGACGACGCGAACATCCTCCTGCGGGAGAAGGCTTCCTTCATGCTGCCCTGACCTGGGGAACCCCCGCCGGCGACGGCGAGGAGCGCGGTAGAATCGGCGACAGCTCCCAGTTCGCGGTCGCCATGCAAGATCCTCTCTGCCACAGCCCCATCGCCAGCAACGGCTCCCCCGTCGCCGAAACCCGCACCCGCAGGGTGATGGGGCTCACTGCCGCCACCATGGTCCTGGAGATCGCGGTCGGCTGGTGGTCGGGTTCGATGGCGCTCCTCGCCGACGGCTGGCACATGGGCTCCCATGTCCTTGCCCTGGGGCTGTCCTGGGGTGCATACGTGCTGGCCCGCCGCCACGCGGACGACAGCCGCTTCGCGTTCGGCACCTGGAAGATCGAGGTCCTGGGCGGCTACACCAGCGCCCTCTTCCTCCTCGGCATCGCCGCCGTGATGGCCGTCGAATCGGTCCAGCGCCTCGTCGCCCCCATCGCCGTCGCCTACGACGAAGCGCTGGCCGTGGCCGCCCTGGGTCTCGCCGTCAATCTGCTCTCGGCCTACTGGCTGCATGCACCGGGCCACCCGCAGCACCATCACGACCACGATCACGATCACGCGCACCACCACGACCTCAACCTACGGGCCGCCTATCTGCACGTGCTGACCGATGCCGCCACCTCGGTGCTGGCCATCGTCGCCCTCCTTTCCGGCAAGCTCCTCGGCCTCGGCTGGATGGACCCGGCCATCGGCCTGGCCGGGGCCGCCCTCGTCGCCGCCTGGGCGATCGGATTGGTCCGCGATACGGCGCTGGCTTTGATCGATGCCTCGCCTAGCCGCCCGCTGCTGGAGGCCATCCGGAAGACGGTCGCGGCCACGGCCCCAGCCGTCGTCGTCGTCGA
>SSTA01000270.1 GCA_009469685.1 Azonexaceae bacterium
GGATTGAGCACCTCGATCTCGTGGCACAGCACCTCGATTTCGCCGGAGGCGAGATTGGCGTTGGTCGTTCCGGCCGGGCGAGGGCGCACCTTGCCGGTTATCTTGAGGCAGAACTCATTCCTCACGGATTCGGCGACCTTGAAGGCGTCGGCGCGGTCAGGGTCGCAGACTACTTGCGCCAACCCCTCGCGGTCTCTGAGGTCGATGAAGATCACGCCCCCGTGGTCGCGGCGGCGGTGGGCCCAGCCGCAAAGGGTGACGATCTGGCCGTCCAGGGTGGCGTTGAGTTGTCCGCAGTAATGGCTACGCATGAAGCTTTTCCGTTTTTGGGGTTGGCGGGGCGGGGCGGCGGTGATGCGCCGGAGGCGCGACCACGCCCATGGAAATAATGTATTTGAGGGCTTCGTCCACGGTCATGTCGAGTTCGATCACGTCCTCGGTCGGCATCATAAGGAAAAAGCCCGAGGTCGGATTTGGGGTCGTGGGCACATAGACGCTGACGTAGGTCCCATTGAGGTGGTTGGCGACGTCGCCGCCGGGTTGGCCGGTGAGAAAACCAATGGTCCAACTGCCGGACCGCGGGTACTCGACCAGGAGCGCCTTGCGAAAAGCATTTCCGTTGGGTGCGAATAAGGTGTCGGAAACCTGTTTGACGCTGTTATAGACCGAATTGACAACAGGAATCCGGGCCAAGAGCTTTTCCCACCACGAGACAAGTTTCTGACCGATGAAATTTGCGGTAAGAAAGCCGGTGACAAAGATCATCAGCAGGGTGAGGAGCGCGCCTGCGCCGGGTATCGGAAAACCAACCAGTTGCTCGGGATGAAATGACGCCGGAAGCAGGCGTAGCGACTGGTCCAGGGTGTTGACGATGAGCGACAGCACCCAGGCCGTGATGACCAGGGGGACCCAGATCAGGAGTCCGGTAATGAACCAGCGCTTGATCAACTGCCGGCGCACGCACAACCTCCGGTGCCGCCTTGGCAAGGTGGCGGATTGTCGGGCTTGGGTTCCGCGGGTTTTGCGGCGGCGGCCCCGCCGCCCTTGAAGTCCGTGGCGTACCAGCCGCTGCCCTTCAACTGGAAGCCGGCAGCGGACAACAGTTTGTGGTAGCTGTCCTGGCCGCATTCCGGACACAAGGTCAGTACCGGGTCGCTCATCTTCTGCAGGTGTTCCTTTTGGAAACCACAGGCGTCGCAGCGATATTCGTAGATCGGCATGGGAATCCTCCAAAACCTTGAATTATAACCGCTACCCCGAATATCGGGGCGGATCGAAATTCTGGGGAATTGGGTCGGGGTAGCGACTCAACCGAGTTGGGCGAGATAGGCGCGGGTCAGGGCATGCCCCCAAACCAAGGCAATCAGACCCGCCGCAGCCAAGTAGGGGCCAAAGGGAATGGGAATGTTCCGCCCGTGTCGCGCGAAAACAATGAGCGAGATCCCGACGCTCGCCCCGACCAATGACGATATCAGGACGATCGCCGGCAACAGTTGCCAGCCTAGCCATGCGCCCAGGGCCGCGAGGAGCTTGAAGTCACCGTAGCCCATACCTTCCTTTCCCGTGACGACACGGAAGATCCAATAAACCGACCAAAGGAGCAGATAACCCGCGATGGCGCCGATGACAGCCGAGCGTAGGTCGGTAAACACGCCGAACAGATTGAACAGGAGGCCCAGCCAAAGCAGCGGTAGCGTTATGGAGTCGGGCAGATATTGGGTGTCGAAATCGATGGCAGCGAGTGCGATCAGGCTCCAGAGCAGGGCGAGAGCACCAAGCAATGCCCAACCGTAACCGAAGTGCCAGGCGAGTCCCGCCGAGAGGAGGGCCGTGGTCGCCTCGATGGCCGGATAGCGAAGCGAGATGGGGCTCTTACAGGCCGAGCACTTGCCTCCGAGCAGAAAGTAGCTCAGGAGGGGAATATTCTCCAAGGCGGTGATTGCGTGTCCGCAGGTTGGGCAGCGCGAACGAGGGCGGACGAGATCAAACGGTTCGGTGTCTACCGGGGCCGGTTCGTCACGCAATTCTGCGCACTGGACTGCCCACTCGCGCTCCATCATTCGCGGCAGGCGATGGATGACGACGTTCAGAAAACTGCCCAGGCAAAGGCCGAGCAAACCCGCAATGGCGGCCAAGCCGCCCGGAGAGTCCAGCATCAGCCGCCGACCACAGAGCCCAGTTTGAAGATGGGGAGATACATGGCGATGACCATGCCGCCAATGAGCACGCCCAGAACGACCATGATCAGCGGCTCCATCATGCTGGAGAGGGCAGCAACCGCATCGTCCACTTCGGCCTCGAAGAAATCGGCCACCTTGGACAGCATCGAATCGAGCGCGCCGGACTCCTCGCCGATGGCGACCATCTGGGTGACCATGTTGGGGAAGAGATTGGTGTTCTGCATGGATGCGGTGAGATTGGTTCCGGTTGAAACCTCCCCCTGAATTTGCCGGGTCGCGACCTTATAAACATAGTTCCCCGCCGCGCCGCCAACCGATTCGAGCGACTCAACCAAGGGCACGCCCGCACTGAACATGGTCGCCAGGGTTCGAGTCCAGCGCGCGATGACCGACTTGCGGATGATGTCGCCAAAAATAGGCGCCCGCAGTGCGTAACGATCGAAGGCGATCTGCATGACTTCCGAACGCTTGTAAGCGGCAAAAAAACCGTACACCCCCAAACCAACCCCCCCGAAAATCGCCCACCAATAGGCGACGAAAAAGTCGGACATGGCGATGACGATCAAGGTGGGAGCCGGAAGGTCGGCGCCAAAACTCTTGAACACCTCCTTGAAGGCCGGGATGACGAAGATCATGATGATGGCGGTGATGACAAAGGCCACCACGATGATGGTCAGGGGATAAAAGAGTGCCGATTTGATCTTGGCCTTGATCGCCAGCATTTTTTCCTTATAGGTGGCAAGGCGATCGAGGAGGCTGTCCAAAATGCCGGCCTGCTCACCCGCCGCGACAAGATTGCAGTACAGCGCGTCGAAGTACAGCGGGTATTTCCGAAATGCCTGGGAAAGCGAGCTGCCTGTCTCGACATCGGCCTTGATGTCCAACAGCAA
>SSTA01000271.1 GCA_009469685.1 Azonexaceae bacterium
CATGACTCTGGAAACCCTGGCCGAGGTCGGCGACAATCCAACCGTCAGCCTGTCCGCCGTGACCGTCTGATTGGCAATCCAGCCAGACCGGAGTCCATGACTTCCTGATTGCCTCTTACACCACGTCTGGGGACACGATCCTCGATCAGATTGCGGCTAATATAGACATGCCGGTGAAAGGAAAGTGGATTGAGTCAGTTGGGTTGGCTCGAAATGACCGCCTTCCCGCCTTGGGCGGTTTTGGTATTGACGAAGGTGTCCGAGTCGTAACTCTTATCGGCGACGATGAACTAGGCCGGCTGATTCTAGATCCGCGGGGCGGCGTGCTCGATATCTGTGACTGGGCCTTCGGGGAGAACGACAGGCCGCGGATTACCCTGCGGATACTCAGCGACTACAGTATGGTTGTCAGCCCATCACGCGATCGACCGATTTCCAAATTGGGGGCTATTTTGGGCGTCGGCGGAGTTGGTGGGCACGAGCGACGGTCGAGTCAACGAATATGTGCCCCAGATCGGCATCGCCAGATAGTGCGCATGCGATGCGATACTGGCGCCATTGTTGCACGATCGAAATACGGGAGCATCGCTTGGTGCCTGGAAGGTACGCTAGAATGAGCAGCCGCTACATGGTTGTCGCCAATCCTTGCAGAAAGCGATTCTGCAATGCCATAGGCTCTCGTGTGAGCGAGAATGGCGTATTCATAGTTGCGCTTGTTGGTTCTCATTTTTCTAGTGCGTCAGCCCATCCTGCGCTTCACAACCGCGCCGACCCGCGAGGGCGACACACCTTTTGTAACGGGATTCCATGAAATCGATAGACGCCAGCTCCCTCGCACCCAGTGCAATTCTGCAATTCGGCGAACGCGTTCTCGTTCTTGATTGCGACCGAGTGTTCCGCACGCTGCCAGAGGGACCCGCAGGTGAGAGCCGTTATCTCGCCGGGTGCTTTTACGGCGATGTGCCTGCGAACCTGAGCGCGGACAGCGACCTTTCTGGAACATTCGGGCGCTTCGTTCTCTTGGTGTACGAACCGGCGTGCAGGCGCCTTACAGTGCACAACGACCGGTACGGCATGTTGCCACTATTCGTCGCGCAACATGAGGGTAAATTGCTGCTGTCCTTGTCGCGGGCCGATATCCTGCGTCGCATCGGCGATTCCAGGCTAGATGTCGGGGCGCTTACGGACATTCTTGCTTTCAACGTACCCGCGTTCACTGGTACCTTGTCCCAAAACGTTCGTTTGCTGGCCGGAGGGAGTCGCCTAGCAATCAATCTTGCTACGCTAGATCAATGCCATGAGCGGCTTTGGCAACCGGCTTCGGCGCTCGTGCCTGGAGACCGGCCGCTCACCGACGTACAAGATAGACTTGTGGAATTGCTGCTGGAGGGAGTAGACATCGCTACCCGTAACTATGTGCAGGTTGGGGTCACCCTGTCCGGCGGCGTCGATTCGCGCCTGCTGCTAGCCGCCGGTCTCGCACTCGGTCGGCCTATGAAGGCTTATGCCACTGGCGTTCCGGGAAGCCGCAGCCTGGTGTATTCGCATGGCATGGCAACGATGTGCGGGGTTCCGTACCACCCGCAACCTCTCGGTCCAGAATTTGTCGCGCGCTTTCCCTCCCTGGTGGAAGAAAATGCCAGCCTAATTCAGGGGGTATCCTTCAATTCCGAGGCCGAAGCACGCTTCCTTCGCGATTGCGTGGATCCCGCCGGCGCAGTCATGATTCATGGCGCTTTTGCGGAACTGTACAAGATTGGCCATCTGCATAACTTTCCCTGGGATGCGGCCGCGCGTGCCGGTGGTCGCGCTCACCTGAGAAAGCGTTTGCTTCTACGGGGAAGGGAACGCATTATGCGCCGCGCGTCAGCATTCGCGTCGCCGCTTGCCAAGCAGATCGATGCCACGCTCGAAGCACGCGTGCAGGCAAAATTTGACGCCGCACCGGCTGATGCGGACTTGCCGATGCTGTTGCAGTGCCTGTATTTTGACGAGTTTCTGTGCAAAGTGGCCGTTGCCTCTGGCCTCCTATGGAACGCGCGCCTGCCGACGGCATTTCCGTTCAGCTATCCACCCTTCGTAGATCTCTTGCTTTCAGTCAAACCCGAGGATCGCGCGCAATTCCGTTTCCCGAGGCATTTCCTGGCAGCAACGCACAAGGGGCTTGCGGGCTACCCGGATTCAAACACTGGCGCGAGCATTGGTGCGTCGGACGCTGCGATTTTTCTGGTGCATACGCGCGATTGGCTGCGCAAAAAACTGCTGGGCAGTCGGTTGCTATTCGACCACATGGACGTTCCCACTTGGCTCGATGGACTGCAGCCAGGCCCGGCTCAGCGCATCGCCGCTTTGTTGCCTGCGGAGCTGCGCAATGACGACGGGTTACAACAACTGAGCGCCGACCTGAAACAACCGGAGACGCGGCAAGGTGCTGCCGATGCACTATTCATCGTGTGGATGCTGGGTCTTTCTCTGCGTGTCGGCGAGGCGGCCCGGATACGTTGACGCCAACAGGCCGCCATGGTTTCGACCATTCCAGGTTCCGAGCGGTGGTTGCCGGGCGCCCCGACCTCGGCGGCGCTCTGGTTACTCAGGAGCGTTGCTTTGTGGCGTATCGTGCAAATGCTGTAATCGTCCGGTCTCACCCGTCTTGATTGGGTATTTAAGATTCGCGAAGGAGTCCACGCGACTTGAGAGCCTGCCACGTCGATGGCCAGGCATTACCGGGTGTACCAGAGCCGGCCCCGTTTGTTTGGACAGAATTTCCGCGGCGATAAGTGGCGCCCTGCGGGGTAGCGCTATCCACGGTGGTGGCGGCCGAAGGTCGGTCTGGACCGTAGGCTGCCGACGCGGTGGGTAACGCGGTGGTTATGCCGCGACCCTGTTCTGCGGCAGTCCCGCGAAGTAGATCGTATCGGGCGTCTGGCCGTCAAGCGACTGGTGGGGCCGACGGGTGTTGTAGAAGTTGAGGTACGTCCCCAGGCTGGCCTTGATCTGACCCGAATCGATGGCATCGGGCCTTATCTGGCACTTCGTCTGTAAGCGCCCTATTGACCACGTCATTGACGGAGCCGGTGATCGGATGCTGACGGGTGAGTAATCAGGCGAGATTGGCGAGGCGCCAGGGAAGCAGCGCCTCGAAGTCGTCGGCGGTCTGCGCGGTAGGCAATGCTTTGAAGAGGCTGACCAGATAGTCGTACGGATCGATACGGTTGGCCTTGCAGGTCTCCACCAGCGAGTAGAGATTGGCGCTGGCGTGGGCGCCGGCCACCGTGTCGGCGAACAGCCAGTTGCGGCGGCCGATGACGAAGGGGCGGATGGCGTTCTCGCAGAGATTGTTGTCGATGGGCCAGGCGCCGTTCTCGACGTAGCGGATGAGTTTGGGCCATTGCGCCGAGAGGTAGTGCAGCGCCTTGCCGAGCAGGCTGCTAGGCACCACCGCGTGCAAGTGGGTGAGCAGCAGCTGCTCGATCCGCGCCAGCACCGGCCGCGACCGCTCCTCGCGTCGTTGGCGGCGCGTATGGGCATCGAGGTCCCGGGCCTGGGACTCCACGACGTACAGTTCGCCGATGGCAGCGATGAACTGCGTCGCCACCTGATCCGGACTGCGGCGCGCCTTCGGAATCACCGCCTCGGCCTCGACGAAATAGCGTCGGCAGTGCGCCCAGCAGCCCAGATGCGTCAGTTGGTTCGCTGCGGCGATGCCGCCATAGACCTCGTAGCCGTCGCTCATCAGCACCGCGCCCGGTTTGATGCCCGCATACAGGATCGTCGCCTGGCCGGTCCCCCGCCCCGGGGCATAACTGAACAGCCGGATCGGCGGCCCGCTGCCGGTGGCCTGCGCCCAGAGGTAGCTCTTCGTCTGCGCCTTTCGGCCTGGCTCCTTGAGCACCTGGACCACCGTCTCGTCGGCATGGACGAGGTCGGCATCGAGAAGGACGTCGCGCAGCAGGTTGATGACCGGCTGCACCGCTTCGCCTACCTTGACGACGCTCGCCCCCAGGGTGGTGCGCGACAGGTCGCCGCCGAAGCGGGCGAGTAGTGCCGCCTGCCGATAGAGCGGCAAGGCGTCCATGTACTTCGAGGTCACCACCCAGGCCAGCGCCGATTCCGTCAGCAGCCCCTTGGGGATGATCCGCGCCGGCGCCGGCGTCACCTTGATGCCCTGGTCACAGCACGGGCAGGCGTACTTCACTCGCTGGTGCTGGATCACCCGCACCTGCTGCGGGACGATGTCGAGCTGCTCGCTGATCTCGACGCCGATCTCCACCAGCATCGCGCCGTCGTGGGCGCAGACCCGTTCCGATTCAGGGAGCTCGTGGCGGACGATCTCCCGCGGCAAGGCGGGATCGAGCGGCTTGCGACCGCGCTTCTTCCTGACGTGGCCGGCGACTTTGATCTCTTCCACTTCCTCCGCCACCGGGGCGCCTGCCGGCGCCAGGGCCTCGGCCTCGTTCAGGAACAACTCCTTCTGGTCGCTGCCGCGGGCTTCCGACTTGGCGTCGAACAGCTTGCGCAGGTGGGCAGCGAGCTTCTCCTTGAGCAGATCCCGCTCAACGGTGACCGTCTTCAGCAGCTTGCCGAGCGTGTCTCGCTCGGCGACGAGCGCGTCATATTCTTCGGTGCTGAGGGTGATCGTCGCCATGCCTGAGCTTAGACTGGGACGGCCATTCCCGGTTCACCCCGTCCGGCGAAATAGTCTCTCCGGGTGCATTCGCATCGCCGACAGGTCGATGCCGTCCAGCAGCCAGTGCAGTTGCTCCAGCGTCAGTTCAATGACGGCAGCCTCCTTGGGCCAGACGAAGCGGTCAGCTTCCAGGCGCTTCATCAGCAGCCAGAACCCGTTCCGGTCCCAGAGCAGGAGCTTGATCCGGTTGCGTCGTCGGTTGCTGAAGACGTAGGCCGCGGCGGCGAACGGGTCGAGCCCTAGTTCCTGCTCGACCAACAGCGCCAGGCCGTTGATGTTCTTGCGTCCGTCGACGGCTTCCCGGTGCAGGAAGACCTTCAGGCCGGCGTCGAGTCGGAACACGGCAGCGCCCACAGTTGCCGCAGGACCGCCGCCAGTTCCTCGCCGCCGATCCGCCCCAATTCCAACCGGATGCCGTTCGGCAGTCGGGCGACCAGGCTGGCGCCGGCATTTGTCGGTGCAACGGCCGCGACCACGGGGATGAAGGCCGGCCGGAGCGCGACCGCCTTCGGTTCTCCGCCTTGCGCCTCCCGTTGGCGCAGCCGGATCCAGGTGCGCAGGAGATTGGCGTTGATGCCGTGGTCAAGCGCCACGCGCGCCACCGATACACCGGGCCGCATCGCCCGTTCGATTAGATCCTGCTTTGCCTGCGGATCGTAGCAGCTTCGTCCATCGCGCTTGTGCCCGACGACCAGCCGCTTCTTCAGCTCTGTGTCCTGCTCGGTCATAGGTGTCCACGTTCCTCTACATGGACACCATCATCGCCAACCGCCCGTCTCAGCGCCAGACGTCGTCAATAGGGCGCTTAC
>SSTA01000272.1 GCA_009469685.1 Azonexaceae bacterium
CTCGGGCAGGTTGAGCAGATGCCGAAAATGGAAGGCCGGCAAATGATCATGATCATCGCCCCGGCGAAAAAAGTTGTCGCAACGAAGTAGTTTGTAGCACCCATAAGTGCCTACGGGTAGTCGAAGCGTTCCCGCCGGGAGCCACCTGACGGCATGTCATTAAGGAGCAGAAAATGCCCAAGATGAAGACCAAGAGCAGCGCCAAGAAGCGCTTCTCGATTCGCGCCGGTGGCAGCATCAAGCGCGGACAGGCGTTCAAGCGCCACATCCTCACCAAGAAGACCACCAAGAACAAGCGTCACCTGCGCGGTGCCGTCGGTGTTAACGAGCGCGACGCAGCTTCCGTTCGCGCCATGATGCCCTACGCGTAAGGAGAGAGAAGATGCCCCGAGTCAAACGTGGTGTAACGGCGCGCGCGCGCCACAAGAAGGTTCTTGATCAGGCCAAGGGTTACCGCGGCCGCCGTAAGAACGTATATCGCATCGCCAAGCAGGCGGTGATGAAGGCCGGTCAATATCAGTATCGCGACCGTCGTCAAAGGAAGCGCCAGTTCCGCGCCCTGTGGATCGCCCGTATCAACGCGGCTTCCCGCGAATTAGGCCTGAAGTACAGCACCTTCATGAATGGCTTGAAGAAGGCCAATATCGAAGTGGACCGCAAGGTTCTGGCCGATTTGGCCGTGTTCGACAAGCCCGCTTTTGCGGCCTTGGCCAATCAAGCCAAAGCCCAACTCGGCGCCTGAGTTGAACTGAAGCGGAAAAAGGAGGCGCAAGCCTCCTTTTTTGTTCCAACTGTCGTTAGGTGTTGGACCCCAGCATGGACAATCTCGATTCAATCGTCGACGAAGCGGAACAGGCCTTCGTCGCTATTTCCGACCCCGATGCCCTGGAGCAGGCCAAGGCCCGTTTTCTGGGCAAGAGCGGCCAGATCACCGAACTCCTGAAGGGCCTGGGCAAGCTGCCGCCCGAAGAGAAGAAAACCGCCGGGGCTGCCATCAATCGGGCCAAGGAAGCCGTCGAAGCGGCTCTCAACGCCCGCCGCGAAGCCATCCGCAAAGCCTCCCTGGAGGCGCGCTTGGCCGAGGAGGCTCTCGATGTGACGCTCCCTGGTCGCGCTGAAGCACGTGGTGGCCTGCATCCGGTGACCCGAAGCCTTGAGCGCATCGAGGCTTTGTTCCGGTCCATCGGCTTCGAAGTGGCCGACGGCCCTGAGATTGAGTCCGATTTCCACAACTTCACCGCATTGAATACGCCTGAAGACCATCCGGCTCGTTCCATGCACGATACTTTCTATCTCCAGGACGAGGACGGCGAGGTTGCCGACGGCATTTTGCTGCGCACCCATACCAGCCCCATCCAGGCCCGCTACATGCAGGCTCACGTCGCCAAGTACGGCCATCTGGAGCAAATGCCGGAAATCCGCATCATCGCTCCGGGCCGGGTTTATCGCGTCGACTCCGACGCCACCCACTCGCCTATGTTCCATCAAGTGGAAGGCCTATGGATTGGCGATGGCATCTCCTTCGCAGACTTGAAGGGTATGGTGGCCGATTTCCTGCGCCGCTTCTTTGAAAGCGAAGACCTCAAGGTGCGTTTCCGCCCCTCCTTCTTCCCCTTCACCGAGCCCTCCGCCGAAATCGACGTCGCCTTCATGAGCGGGGCGCTGGAAGGCCGCTGGCTGGAGATCGCCGGTTGCGGCATGGTGCATCCCAACGTGCTGCGCATTGCCGGCATCGATCCGGAAAAGTACACCGGCTTCGCCTTCGGCTTCGGTCCTGACCGGCTGACCATGCTGCGCTACGGCGTCAATGATCTGCGCCTCTTCTTCGAGGGCGACCTCCGTTTCCTGCGTCAGTTCGTCTGACCCTCACCGCGAGCCGTTTCTATGAAATTCTCCGAATCCTGGCTGAGAACTCTTGTCGATCCGCCCATGGCGAGCGTTGAACTGTCTCACTTGCTGACTATGGCCGGACTTGAAGTCGAGGAACTGGCCCCGGTAGCGCCCCCCTTTGAAAACGTCGTTATCGCCCGTGTCATCGAGGTGAACAAGCACCCGGACGCCGACCGCCTCAACGTCTGCAAGGTCGACATCGGTGAAGACGAATTGCTGACCATTGTTTGCGGCGCTCCCAATGTTGCGCTTGGGATGCGTGTTCCCTGCGCCCTGCCTGGAGCCGTGCTGCCCGGGGAGTTCACCATCAAGAAGGCCAAGGTCCGTGGAATCGAATCCTCGGGCATGCTCTGCTCGGCGAAGGAGCTGGCGATCGCGGAAGATTCCTCGGGCCTCCTCGTTCTTCCCGACGACGCACCACTCGGTCAAGCCATCCGCAATTATCTGGATCTCGACGAC
>SSTA01000040.1 GCA_009469685.1 Azonexaceae bacterium
CACATCTACGGCGCGGAGGCGTTTCGCCAGCCCGGAACCCGCTTCATCGCCCAGGAACTGGCCGCCCAGGACATCGCCGTAACCCGGGCCGGGACCGTCGTTCCCGAACTGACCTTCAAGGATAGGATGACCATAGCCCTGGGCGATCACACGGTCGAGCTGCGCTATCACGGCCCGAACGACGGGCGGGGATCGATCAGCGTTCGGGTTCTGCCCGAGAAAGTGCTGTTTGTGGTCGACTGGATCGTTCTCGGCCGCATGCCCTGGCAGAAGCTGTGGAGCTACGATATCCAGGGCATGATCAATTCGACCCGCGAGGTGCTGGGACTCGATTTCGATACCTTCGTCGGCGGACACGGGGCGGTGGGCAACAAGGCCGATGTCGCGCGCTACCTGCAGTACCTGGAACAACTCTACGCGGCGGTGATCGACGGCATTCACGCCGGAAAACCCCTGGAACAGATGCAGCAGGAAATTCGCCTCGATGCCTTTCAGGATTTGCCGATGTACCAAGAATGGCTGCCCTTGAACATCGAGGGCGTCTATAAACGGCTGATGGAGGAGTCGGGCATGGGGTGGCGCCCGGATCTTCCCTAGGGAACCGTAGGCGCGGGCGACCGCGTAGCCGGTGTCTGCGGCAGGCCCGCGAGGACTTCCCGGGGGCTCGCTACCCCGCCGCCCTCAAGGCGTGATGCGGCCGAGGATCAGATCGTAGCCGTACTGCGTGACCTTGAGACTGCGCTGGGGGTCGTCCGGCGCGAATTCGTCCACGTCCTCGCTCAACTCGGCCAGACCGCGACTCAAGAGGAGTCTGGCCTGGTCGCCCGACAAATCGGCGCGAACGCGAACGCGTGCCCCGCCGACGATCATGCTCCGGCGGGCGAGTTCCAGGTCGGCGTGAAGCGAGGTCGGCATGGGAATCTCCGGTGGAATCGAGGAGGAATCAAGCCGCGCAGGAGGGCAAAGGCCTGACGTGGCGGTCCACCAGCCAGATGCCTTGCTCGTCCTCGACGACGTCTATGGAAGTCAGGCGCTGTCCGCGGCAGATTTCGCTGAGCGATGTACCGCTGACCGGATCGTAGACGATGCCGTGCATCGAGCAGCGCAGATAGCGGCCCGTCGCGTCGAAAATCATGTCCTGCTCGCAGTCCAGCGCCCGCGGCATGTGCACGCACAGGTTCTTGAAGGCCCGGCATTGACCGCCATGGCGAAAAACGACGACCGACACCGGCTCGCCGTCGTAACGGACCTGCGCCTTGAGATAGGCCCCTTCGGCAATACGGTTGCTAGCGCAGATCCAGACGCGGTCTGCAGCGGGTAAGAACATGGATCGGACTTCCGGGTGAATGTCGGTTTTGTCACAAATACGATTGCGGCAAGGCAACGTAGCAAGTGAAGTGCCAGCGGACTCCGGGGTCCCGCGTATCGCCCTTCGCCGCCGATTGCGCACCGCTGGCCAAGACCTCGCCGACAGTGTTCATCGTTCCGCAACCCAATCTCGGCTAGGGCGGAGATTGACCCGGGGACGGCGGGCTCGGATACTTGAGGGGAGCGGGCGAACCCATGCCTGCGTAATCCCCGGGCGGTCGCCGCCCCCTGCCTCCGCCTACAGCCCCTGCCATGGCCTCCGCCAAGAAATTGCTGATCGACGCCCTCCTGCTGCCCCTGCGGGTCGCCTCCGTGTTCACCATGGAAAAGGCTTTCGGCAACCCGGTCATCGGCAGCCGGCTGCTCAACGTCTGCGGCCTCCACGCGTTTCGTATGATCCTGGCGCAGATCGTCTACCACGGCAAACAGGGATTGCTGTCTTTCCTGGCGACGGCCGAGGAACGCCGGCTGTTCGCGGCCCAGGGCTACCTGATCAAGGAAAACTTTCTACCGGAAGAAGAGTTTGCGGAACTCCGGCGCCAGATCGTCGCGTATGACGGTCCCGCCCGCGACATGGTGGAAGGCGATACCCTGACCCGGCGCCTGCACGTGACCGAGCGGGAAATCCGCCGCTTTCCCGCCTTTACCAAGCTCCTCGGCAATCGCCATTTCAGCCGCCTGATCCGCTACACCTCGGCCCGCAACGAAATCCCCCGCGCCTTCGTCGAGTGCCTGTTCCACGGCACCCAGTCCGCCGGCGACGACCCGCAGAAGGATTTGCACAAGGATACCTTCCACCCCACGGTGAAGGCCTGGCTTTACCTGGACGATGTCGGACCGCACAACGGTCCCTTCGTCTATGTGCCCGGCTCGCACCGGCTGACCTGGCGCCGTCTGCACTGGGAATACCGGCAGAGCGTGGCGCGCAGTTCAGGCGGGCGGGGCGGCCGCTCCTATTCCCTGGGCGGCGCCTTCCGCGTCGCCGCCGAGGACGCCGAATTTCTCGGCCTGCCCGAGCCCGTCAGTCTGCCGGTGGCCAGGAATACCCTGGTGATCGCCGACACCCTGGGCTTCCACAAGCGCGGCACCGGAGACGACGGGGCAAGCCGCATGGCGATCTTTTTCACCAGCCGCGTCAATCCGTTCAATCCCTTCCCCGGGATCAACAACGCCGTCCTGCGGCGCGTCAACGACTGGCTCTACACGCAGTTCCTGCAATCCGCCGACCGGAAAGCGGCGAAATGCGGCACCCGAGCGGAATCCACCCCGGTGCACGGTCCCTTGCGCGAGGCCGAGGCCGACTGCCCCCGCTAGGCGTGGCGCGCCGACTTCGGGGCACCAAATAGCCTGACCCACAGATAACGCAACCTGTGGGTCAGGCTACTAAAGTATCGAACCGCCGGGAGGACCGAACCAGAGCTGGCGCAGATAGCCGCCGCGAACCAGGGCATCGGCGACCTGCAGATAGAGCGCACTCTCGACCCCGGGGCAGTCCGCCTGCAGGTCTGCCAGACCGAAGGCCGCCTCCCGCGCGGCCAGCCACCGGAACATCGGGATCATGGCGAGGGGCACTTCCAGCCGGAGCGGTACGCTCTCGACGCCGCTCTGATTGCGGCACGCGACGCGAGCATCGAGACCGCCGCCGGGGCGGTCGGAGAACTCCAGGCGAGACTCCGGTCGCCTCTGGAACCGCGTAGCCGGCGTGGCCCAGGCGCGCCTTTCGCGCTCGGGAAGCATGGCGACGAGGGCATCTTCGAGTGCCAGTCCCGCGGTGAGGGCGCCGCCGCTCGCCATCAGTTCGCCCCATTGCGCCTGGGCCGACTGCCGATCGTCGGCATTACCCCAGGCGCCGTACAGCGGGCGCCGCCAGCGCGGCTGCTGCAGCATGCGGTTGCGCAGGGCGGCGAGGGCACAATCGAGCGCGCTGGGCATGCGGACGATGATGCTGACCGACAGCGACTCCCCGCCTGCCTCGGTCCAATGCCAGGTGCCGCGCGGCATGAAGAGGACGGAGCCGGGGCGCATGTGCACCGTCTCGAAGCTTGCGCGGTCCGGATTGGGGAAACCGGCAGGCGCTTGCGGATAGAGATCCTCCTGGCACGGCAGGCCGGGATTGAACTGCATCCCGTAGGGGGCGTCGATCTCGCTCGCGCGTGCGATCTGGAAGCACTTTTCCCCGACGAGCTGGATCGAGAACACTTCTTCGGCGTCGAAATGGCAAGTGGCCCCATTGCCGGCCGGCGCGGCGAAGGCGCCGATGCGGGCGGCGCCCGGCGGCGCTCCGAGCTCCTGTTCCAGTTGCCGCAGGAGGGGAGGCAGGGAGGCCAGGCGATCGGCAATGTCGGGCAGGTAGAGCGAAAGCCCCATCTGGAAAAGCATGGCGGCACTGGCGCGCTCGACCGACAGCGTGCTGGCACCGGTACGCGAATTGCCGAAGCAGACGAGACCGTCGTAGCTCGCAAACAGCCTCTCCAGACTGGCGAGTTCGGGAACGGTCAGGGCGGATGGCAGGCGGGCGGGCGCACCATGATGGGCGAATGCCTCCGGCGGTCCCTCGCCGCGCATGATGCGCTGCGCATCGGCGGGGGAACACAGCGCGCTGAGGACAGGTCTGGCGGTTGCGGGCACTGGCGGCACTCCTTTGCAGCTTCGCCTTGCACTCGGGCGGAGCGCGGGACGTCGGCCATTCTGCCATAGCTCGGCTGGGCCTTCCCCAGCCTGCCTCGCCGAGCGCCGGAAGTCGCGGGGCAGATCCCGGCAACGGCTGCTACCGGGCGAAACCGGCCCCTACGCAATTCACCGTATTCCTGATCCCCCGGCGGGTCCGTAATCTGGCGCTGCACCGCACAAAAACGCGGACGGAGCCCCATGATCAGAGCACTCAGTATTGTCGCCCTTTGGGCCGCCTGCCTTGCCGCCCAGGCGGCGGTGGACCCGGCCCAGGTCCGGCGTCTGGCCGCCGAGGATTCCACCGAGAAGGTGGCCGCCATCCGGGAAATTGCAGTGAGCGCCGACCCCGATGCCAATCGCGTCCTGAAGGCCATGGCCGATGGCAATCTGTACGTGGCCGGCGGCAAGGTCTTCGTCATCGACGGGGAACAGGCCTTCGACGCCGCCACCGGCAGCGAAGTCGGCCTGCCGGAGAACCCCGATTCGGTGACCGTCAATAACCGCATCCGCGGCGAGCTGGCGAACGCGCTCGCCGCCCTCAGGCTGTTCGACCCGGATCGGGCGACGCGCCTCGCGTCGGCCAAGGAACTGCAATCCAATGTGGATGCCGCCATGGCACCCCTCCTCGCCCGCGCCATGGCCCAGGAAAAGGATGCCGAGATCAAAGCCATGCTGGCCGACGCCCATGCCCAGGCCAGCCTCAAGAATGCCGATCCCGCCGTGCGCTTGGCGGCCGTGAAGACCCTGGCCGAGTCGTCTTCGCCGGCGGTGAAGAGCATGCTCCTGCCCCTTGCCGACAAGGCGAGCGAGGCCGACGAAAGCGTGCGCCTGGAGGCGGTCGCGGCGGTCAAGGCCATCGAGCGCCGGCTGGCCTGGGGCGACACCCTGGCCAGCATTTTTTCGGGGCTGTCCCTGGGCAGCATCCTGCTGCTGGCGGCGCTCGGCCTGGCCATCACCTATGGCGTCATGGGCGTCATCAACATGGCCCACGGCGAACTGCTGATGGTGGGGGCGTACTCGGCCTACGGCGTGCAGAGCCTGTTCCGCGCCTATGCCCCGGACCTGATCGACTGGTATGTGCCGGTGGCGGTCCCCGTCGCCTTCTTCGCCGCTGCCCTGGTGGGGGTGGTGATGGAGCGTACGGTCATCCGCTGGCTCTACGGCCGTACCCTGGAAACCCTGCTCGCCACCTGGGGGATTTCGCTCATTCTGATCCAGGCCGCGCGGGTGCTCTTCGGCGCCCAGAACGTCGAGGTGGCCAATCCGACCTGGATGTCCGGCGGCATCGAACTGATGCCCAACCTGATGCTGCCCTGGAACCGCATCGTCATCATCGGCTTCGCCCTCTTCGTGCTCTTCCTGGTCTGGATCCTGATGAACAAGACGCGGCTCGGCATGTTCGTCCGGGCGGTGACCCAGAACCGCCCCATGGCGGCCTGCGTCGGCGTCCCGACCTCGCGCATCGACACTCTGGCCTTCGCCCTCGGCGCCGGCATCGCCGGGCTGGGCGGCGTGGCGCTCTCGCAGATTTCAAACGTCGGGCCGGACATGGGCCAGGGCTATATCGTCGATTCCTTCATGGTCGTGGTGGTGGGCGGCGTCGGGCAGTTGGCCGGCGCGGTCTGGGCCGCCCTCGGTCTGGGCATCTTCTCCAAGGTGCTGGAGGGCTGGGCGGGTGCGGTGATCGCCAAGATCTGCGTCCTGGTCGCCATCATCGTCTTCATCCAGAAACGTCCCCAGGGCATCTTCGCCCTCAAGGGCCGCTTCGTCGAATAAGTGAACGCCATGCGCCAGCCCCTCGTCGTTCGCATCCTTTCGGCCCTGGACGCCAAGGCGTGGACCGCCCTCGGCATCTTTCTGGCGATCGCCCTGGTCGCCGTCCCGATACTCCACCTGGCGGTCCCCGAAGACAGTGCCTTCCACGTCTCCACCTACGCCATCACCCTGGTCGGCAAAATCATGTGCTACGCCCTGGTGGCGGTGGCCATGGACCTCATTTGGGGATTCGGCGGCATCCTCTCCCTGGGACACGGCCTTTTCTTCGCCCTCGGCGGCTACGCCTTCGGCATGTATCTGATGCGCCAGATCGGCCGCGACGGCAGCTACCAGAGCGACCTGCCGGATTTCATGGTCTTCCTGGACTGGAAGGAATTGCCCTGGTTCTGGGTCGGCAGCGACAACATCCTGTGGATGTCGATCCTGGTGCTCGCCCTTCCCGCGCTGGTGGCCTTCGTCTTCGGCTACTTCGCCTTCCGTTCGCGGATCAAGGGGGTGTATTTCTCCATCATCACCCAGGCGCTGACCTACGCCGCCATGCTGCTCTTCTTCCGCAACGAGACGGGTTTCGGCGGCAACAACGGCTTCACCGACTTCAAGCGCATCCTGGGCTACGGCATCACCAGTTCGGAAATGCGGCTGGTGCTCTTCGGTCTCACTGCGCTGGCCCTCGCCGTGACCCTGGTCCTCGCCGCCTGGCTGGTGAAATCCAAGTTCGGCCGGGTGCTCACTGCCATCCGCGACGCCGAATCGCGGGTCATGTTCATCGGTTACAACCCGCTCTGGTACAAGCTCACCATCTGGACCGTCTCGGCGGTGCTGTGCGGCATCGCCGGAGCCCTCTACGTGCCCCAGGTGGGCATCATCAACCCTTCGGAAATGAGTCCGGCCAACTCCATCGAAATCGCCATCTGGGTCGCCGTCGGCGGGCGCGGCACCCTCATCGGTCCTATCGTCGGCGCCTTTGTCGTCAATCTGGCCAAGAGCTGGTTTACCGTGAGCTTCCCCGAGTACTGGCTGTTCTTCCTTGGCCTGCTGTTCGTCGTCGTCACCCTCCTCCTGCCCCAGGGCCTGGTCGGCCTGTGGAAGCAATTCAAGGAACGCTCCGGAGCCCGTGCATGAGCCCCAACGACGCCCCCTTCGCCAATCCGCTCACCGACGGCCATCCGGAAGGGAGCGACGGCACCGAGCAGATGGGCCACGCCGTCAGCGGCGATCTCGACCTCTCCCACGGCGTCGCCCTCTACCTGGAAGACATCACGGTCAGTTTCGACGGATTCAAGGCGCTGAACGCCCTCACCCTCTCCATCGACGCCGGCGAATTGCGCTGCATCATCGGCCCCAACGGCGCGGGCAAGACGACCATGATGGACGTCATCACCGGCAAGACTCGGCCTGATTCCGGCAAGGCCTTTTTTGGGCAAACCATAGACCTCACGCGGCTCTCGGAACCGGAGATCGCCCACGCCGGCATCGGCCGCAAATTCCAGAAGCCGACGGTGTTCGAGAAACACACGGTGTTCGAAAACCTGGAATTGGCCATGACCACCGACAAGCGCGCGTGGAGAAGCCTCTTCGCCTGGCTTGCGGGGAACGAGCGCGACCGCATCGCCGACACCCTCAGACTCATCCGCCTGGACCAGGAAGCCGACCGCCCCGCCGGACTGCTTTCCCACGGCCAGAAACAGTGGCTGGAGATCGGCATGCTGCTGATGCAGGACCCCAAGTTGCTGCTCCTCGACGAGCCCGTCGCCGGCATGACCGACGACGAGACCATGCGCACCGCCGAACTGTTCGTCTCCCTGGCCGGCAAGCA
>SSTA01000004.1 GCA_009469685.1 Azonexaceae bacterium
CCCCGCTTCATGTCAGTTCCCAATAGCTCGCCCGCCCATAGGTGTCCTTCAGCAGATCGATGAACAGCCGCACCCGCAACGGCAGGTGGCGGCGCTGGGGAAAGACGGCGTAGATGCCCATGGGGGGTGCCTGCCAGGCGTCCAGCACCGAAGTCAGCCGGCCTTCCTTCAAGTCCTGCCCCACTTCCCAGAGGGAGCGCCAGGCGAGTCCCTTGCCGGCCAAGGCCCACTCGTGGAGCACCGCGCCGTCGTTGCATTCGAAGCTGCCGCCCACTTTGCAGTTTTCCTGCTCGCCGCTCTCCGGGTTGCGGAACAGCCAGCCGCGCTGCTGACCGAGGGACAGGCAATTGTGAGCCGCCAGGTCCGCCGGCGTATGCGGCACGCCGTGAGCCACCAGGTAGGCGGGACTGGCCACGACCATGCGCCGCATTTCCCCCAGCCGCAGGCTCACCAGGCTGGAATCCGCCATCCCGCCAATGCGCACGGCGCAGTCGATGTTTTCGTTGATCAGGTCCACCAGCCGATCGGAGAGGTCCAGGTTGACCGTCACCTCCGGGTTCGCCGCCATGAATTGCCCGACCAGAGGAGCCACGTGGCGGCGGCCGAAGCCTGCCGGGGCCGAGACCCGCAACTGGCCGCTGGCTTGAACGCCGCCCAGGGAAACCGCCGCCTCGGCATTGGCGAGATCGTTCAAGACGCGCTGGCAGTCCTCCAGGAAGGCCTGTCCCTCGAACGTGAGCGTGAGCTTGCGCGTCGTTCGAATCATCAGCTTCACGCCCAGACGGGCCTCCAAGGCATCCAGGCGGCGACCGATGATGGCGGGCGTGACGTCCTCCAGGCGCGCAGCGGCGGAAAGGCTGCCCCGGGTCGCCACATTCACGAAGGCCGAAATCTGTTTGAAGGTATCCACGAGTTTATACCCTATGTAAAAGATCATTCGCCAAAACTCGGGCTTATTTTATATACATGTGAGAAATACAATCCAATCCATGCTGCCCAGACCCCATTCCTGACCATGCACTCCAGCGAGATCCTTCTCGTCGGCGCCGGCGCCTTTCTGGCCGGCGGCATGAACGCCATTGCCGGCGGCGGCACCTTCTTTTCCTTCCCGGCCCTGCTGGCTGCCGGCGTTCCGCCGGTGACGGCGAACGCCAGCAATAGCGTCGCCTTGTGGCCGGCCAGCCTGTC
The DNA here is from genome assembly GCA_009469685.1 of Azonexaceae bacterium. Next base: position 1,189 of record SSTA01000004.1, read on the forward strand.
GGGCGCCTGGGCCTACCGCCGCGAGATGAGCCGGCACCCGCGCTGGACTGCCATGCTCGTCATCGTTTCCTTTGCCGGCGGAATCGGCGGCGGGCTGCTGCTGCTCGCCACCAGCAACGCCGCTTTCGCCCAGCTCGTGCCCTGGCTGCTGCTGGCGGCGACCGCGCTTTTCGCCTTCTCCGGTCAGGTCTCCAGAGGCGTAGCCGCCGTCAAGGCCGGCCTTGGCGCGCGTCCCAGGGAGGCGGGGGCGCCCGGCGGGCTCGGCGGATTGCTGTTCCAACTCGTCGTGGCCGTCTATGGCGGTTTTTTCGGCGCGGGAATGGGCATCCTGACCCTGGCTGCCCTGGCGATTCAGGGCATCGACGATATCCAGGAACTCAACGGCCTGAAAAACCTCATATCCGCAGTGATCTACACCGTGACGGCAGCGACCTTCATTCTCGCCGGAGCCATCAGTTGGCCCCACACGGCGGTCATGCTGATCACCGCCACCGCCGGCGGCTATGCCGGCGCCGCCTTCGCCCGGCGCCTGCCCGCGCTGTGGCTCAGGCGCCTGGTAGTCGCCGTGGGGGCGACCCTGACCACCGTCTATTTCATCAAGACCTACTTCTAGGCTTCCGTTCAACCTTTTTCACCAAGGAGCAAATATGGCCCTCAACCTCCCCGCCGGCGTGCAGATCACTGCCCCCGTCAAGCCCGAATGGGAATCCATCCTCACCCCCGCAGCGCTGGAATTCGTCGCGAAGCTCCACCGCGCCTTCGAGGCCCGCCGCCAGGAGCTCCTGAAGGCCCGTGTCGCCCGTCAGGCCCGCATCGACGCCGGCGAGATGCCCGATTTCCTGCCGGAAACCAAGCACGTCCGCGAAGGCGACTGGAAGGTCGCCCCGGTGCCCGCCGCCCTGCAGTGCCGCCGGGTGGAAATCACCGGCCCGGTCGAAGCCAAGATGATCATCAACGCCTACAACTCCGGCGCCGATTCCTACATGACCGACTTCGAGGATTCCAACTCCCCCAACTGGGAGAACCAGATCCAGGGCCAGGTGAACCTGTACAAGGCCATCCGCCGCGAACTGTCCTTCACCAATGAAGCCGGCAAGGAATACAAACTCAACGACAAGATCGCCACCCTGCAGATCCGCCCCCGCGGCTGGCACCTGGACGAGAAGCACGTCCTCGTCGACGGCCAGCGCGTCTCCGGCGGCATCTTCGACTTCGGCCTGGTCTTCTTCCACAACGCCAAGGAACAGATCGCCCGCGGCGCCGGCCCCTTCTACTACCTGCCCAAGATGGAAAGCCACCTGGAAGCGCGCCTGTGGAACGAC
>SSTA01000273.1 GCA_009469685.1 Azonexaceae bacterium
CCCTTCCAGGGTCACATCCTCGACCTGGACCACCCGCAAATAGGAATGGAGGGCGGCGGTAAAGGCCCAGGTGCTCTCTCCGGTATTCTGGACTGCAAGTTCGACGTCCAGGCGGTCCGCTTCCAGGAGAACCGTGAGTTCGACCCGGAAGGCATGCGGCCACAGGGCATGGCTCACCGGGTCATCCGAGCACACCAAGGTCGCCAGCGCGAAATCGTCGGCGTGGCGAGTCTCGAGGATATCCCACCGGCGGGTTCGCGCGAAACCGTGCTTGGGCAATGGACCGCGTCCCGCAAACTGGGGAAAACAGACCGGAATCCCCCCGCGAATGGGAGTATCGCCATCGAAGGCAGCTCTGGGAGAAAGGAAGAGGCGCTCGCGGCCATCCCCCGTAATCCAGGACAACACCTGACCGCCGTGGCGGGCGATCACCGCACTCGCGCCCCGAGGTCCCGCGAGGCGAATCGCCTCCAGACCGTGGAACTCCATCGTCTCAATTCGCGTCATGATCGACCGTTTTCTCAGGCACCCCCTCCGTCACCATCCGTGGCCGCAGGTAAAGCATCTCGACTTCGTGGCCAAGCAGGGTCAGCGAGCCAGTGCGCCGGTTGTCGCCGGTATCGCTGTACTCGAATCCGTAGGTGCGTCGCAATTGGAGCCGCCCTTCGGCGTCACGCCCCCATCGCAGACTGCGAATAGCTACGGTATCATCGAGCAGCAACATGTTCTCGGCATGACAAGCCCGCCGTGCAAAAGCCACCGCCGCCTCGCGGGCCTTGAGACTGTCGAGCCATAACCAGACCCCGGCCGCGATCAGCACCAGGGCAAATAATTCAGATAAATCCATGCCTTACCAATCGGGCGCGGATGATAAATTCGCCACACTCCATCTGCCGGCCCTCACCGATAATGAACCCAAACCAAACCCCAACCATCCCCAGGGAGACAAGCTTGCAGTTTTTGCGCGACATTCTGCCATTTGGCAGAGCGGTCTCCGAGGACAAGGCCGTCGCCGAAGTGCGCGCCGCCCTGGATGGCCTCTCCGCGCTGAACCCCCAGCCCGCGGCAGTGGCACTGGCCGGCGAGATCATCCCGGGAATCGCTCGCCATGGCAATCTCCACATGCGCCTCAAGCTCCTCGAAGAGGCCAGGACAGTCGCAGAACGTCCCCTGACGGAGATCGAAGCCCGCCTCGAGAACGCCCCCCTGCCCCTCGGCTCGGCGGCCACCGCGCTCGCCCTGGTGGCGGACAACGTGTTGAAGGCGCTGGCCGCCGCCTATTCCGGCATCGCGCTCGGCATCGAGCGACGCCGGGTCGATTCCGGTCTGGCGCGCCTGCAGGCCGCTGCCCTGCGCCACGCCTGCCAGACCATCTGTCGCCGCCAGAACCTGGCCTACCGGGCTTACGCCGTCCCTTCGGCATCTTCCTGGCAGATGTTGCACAAGCTCTTCCGTGTGGCCCGCAATCGTCGTGTCACAAGCCGAAACGGCGGCGAAGCCCCCATCGACCACCTCTATGCGGGCGCACTGCTGCTGGCGGCCATCGACCCCACCAAATTTCCCCGCGGTACCTTGAATGCCCTGAACAAAGCCGTCGATGCGCTCGCTCCCCTGGGCAGCATTGCGGAAGCCGATGCCGATTTCCATATTCCCAAGTCCGCCGCGGGCCAATTCGTCATCCGGGGCGATGACGGCACTCCGGGCCACCCCCTGCTGCGCACCCAGCTCGCGACCTCCCTCGGCGGCTGTCTCATCGTCGATTTCAGACCGGTCTTGGCCATGCTCGATCGCCATCTTCGCAAGCTGCCCGACGAAGCGCCCTGCATCCCGCTCGAGCTTCCGGACGCTTTCGTGCAGGCCATGCGCACCGCCCTCGGCAGCCACGCCGCCCGCCGCTATTCCCGCACCCGCTTCAAGCCGCGGGCCGATTTGGCGGCGGGGATAGACGCCGTGATCGACTTTCTCAACGGCCGCGCCCTCACCCGCCGGAGTACCGACCCTGGCCGCGAGGAGCGCCACTGGCCCGTCGCCCTGAGCGAATGGTCGCTGCTGGACGAAAGTCCCGAAGGCTTCGGCATTCGCTACCTGAAGGGCGAAAAATCGCGCATCGAGGCCGGCGAGGTCGTGGCGCTCCAACCCCGGGAGAACAGCAAGCTGCACATCTGCATGGTCCGCCGCATCACCAGCACCGAGCACCACCGCCTCGAACTCGGGCTGCAGGAACTCTCCGGTTTCGGCGTCGTGATCGACATCCCCCAGGCCGTCGCCAACTATGTCGAACAGGCGATCGTCATACCACGGCTACCAGGACACGCCAACGCCACAGGGATCCTCGCGCGTCCCGGCAGCGTCAAGTGCGGCCAGAGAGTCAGCTTCCGCGACGCCGAGCGTCAGTTGCGCTACACCGTCGGCGCATCCCTGGAGCGTCATCCCCGGGTCGAACTTTACGCCCTGGAGCCTCTGGCCGGGTAAAATCCCGGCCCATGCTCAGCTATCGCCACAGTTTCCACGCCGGCAACCACGCCGACGTCCTCAAGCATCTCGTCCTCCTCCGCCTCCTCGCCCACCTCAATCGCAAGGACGGGGCCTACTGGGTTATCGACACCCATGCCGGCTCGGGTCGCTACGATCTCACCGGTCCCCAAGCGCAAAAATTGGGCGAATTCCGTGAGGGTATCGGCCGCCTGTGGACGCGGGAGGACCTCCCGGCCCCGCTGGCCGAGTACGTGGCCCGGGTCCGCGACCTCAACCCCGACGGGCGTCTAGCCCACTACCCAGGTTCCCCCTGGTTGGCCTGGAAAGCCCTGCGCAGCCAGGATCGGCTACGCCTTTTCGAACTCCACAGCAGCGACTCGCGTCTTCTCCAGGACTGCTTCCGGGAAGCAGGGCGCCAAGTGACCGTCACCGCGGGCGACGGGATTGCCGGCTTGAAGGCGCTCCTCCCTCCCCCGCCGCGCCGGGGCCTGGTCCTCATCGATCCCTCCTACGAGACCCGCGAAGATTACGGCGCCGTCGTCAAAGCCTTGCGGGACAGCCAGCAGCGCTTCGCCACCGGCACCTATGCCCTCTGGTACCCTCTCCTCGCCCGGAGCGAGTCCCGGGAGTTGCCGCGCCGCTTGCGCAAGTTGCCGCTACGCAGCTGGCTCGACGTCAGCCTGACGGTCGCGGCGCCCCGCTCGGATGGCCTGGGAATGCAGGGGAGCGGCGTGTTCGTGATCAATCCGCCCTGGACTCTGGAAGCCGAATTGCGCGAATGCCTGCCGCTCCTGGCCGCGGTTCTCGGTCAGGATGGCGCCGGGCGCTACAATCTGGAGCGCTGGGAGGCCGAGACGGCATGATTCGCCCTGCCGCAGCTTCCTCCGGCAGCCCAGTCGCCTCGCGCAGGGTGCCGCGCCGCGGCAATTCTTTCGCCGCCCCCCGGACTCTCGTCGTGGCGACCTGTCTGATGGCCTCGGCCGCCGTCGAGGCCCAGTTCGAAAGCTCGCCCGGCAGGGCGGACGAACTCCCCGCCTCGGCGATCCACGTCCAAGAGCCCGCCGCCGACGAGGTCGCAGTGGTCATCAATGCCAACGCCACTTTCGGCAACCACGCAGGAATCTTCGTCGGCCCACGGCTCAGCGATCCGGCCGGCAGCTACGCCGCGACCCGCCGCCGGATTGCGGGCTGGGTCCAAGGACTCGCCGACTACGTCCGCTACCAGACCACCGACGGACCCCGCATCCGGATCTACCGTTTCCGGCTCGATCCGGATTCCCTCGCCGCCCTCGCTTCGCGTCTGCCGGAAGCCGACCGGGCGGCCCCCCTTTACTGTGCCACGGCAGTCCAGAACGCGATTGCCGGCATCGGCCCCTTCGTCGGTATCCCATCCGCTGGCTGGACCAGTCCCGCCAGTGTGGCCCGGCTCCTGGACCGCCTCCTCACCCGCCTCCCTGATGGCGGATACTGCCAATTGCCCGACGGTACGCGCTGCGCGACCGAGCAGTGAGGCGGAGGACTGCGCCGGCTGCCGGGCTCCGCAATGGGAGAAAGGATCATCTCCGCCCGAACCGTCCGCCCGCAAGCAAAGCAAGGGATGAGGCGGCGTGCTGTCCGCGTCGTCGCGATCCAGACGACTAACCCAAGCGGTCGTATTTGTCGCTGCGGCCGCGGCTCTTGTCCACCGGGTATTTCTCTGCGTTCTTGACCAGTTTCCGGCGGGCCGCCTCGAGCAGATCGATGCCGGCCAGATCGGCGATGAGCAGCAGATAGAGCAGGATGTCGGCGCATTCGTCGCGCAAGGCCTCGGCCCCCGCCGGGTCGCCCGGCAAGGCCTCGATCTCGGGGTCGAGCTTCCATTGGGTCAGTTCGAGCAGCTCGGCAGCCTCCAGATTGAGGGAGACAATGAGACTGCGCAGCGTATGGAACTGGCGCCAGTCGCGTTCGTCGCGAAAGGCCAGCAGGGCCTGCTGCAGCGCATCGAGTTCGCTCAATTACAATCTCCGCCTGGACCTCAAGGAGCCTGCATCATGCCCATTTTCCGCATCGACGAGAAGTCGCCCTGCATCGACCCCAGCGCCTGGGTCGCTCCCAACGCCACGATCATCGGCGACGTGCGCCTGGCCGCCGGGGCCTCGGTCTGGTGGAACGCCGTCCTGCGCGGGGACAACGACCCCATTTCCATCGGCGAGAACACTAACATCCAGGACGGCTCGGTCCTCCACACCGACGAGGGCGTACCCCTCCACCTGGGCCGCGACGTCACCGTCGGTCATCTGGTGATGCTCCACGGGTGTACCGTGGGCGATGGCAGCCTGATCGGCATCGGCTCCATCGTCCTCAATCGGGCGGTCATCGGGCAGGGCTCCATCGTCGGAGCCAATACCCTGATTCCTGAAGGGAAGACCTATCCCGACCGGGTGCTCATCGTGGGCTCCCCGGGCAAGGTCATCCGCAGCTTGACCGACGAAGAAGTCTTGCGCCTGAGGGCTTCCGCGACCCACTACGTCGGCAACGCCGGTCGCTACCGGGATCGCCTGATCCCCCTCTGAGCGGGCCATAGAAGCGCCTTGTCATTTGGCTGCGGATTGCGCATAGTTCGCCCTTTTTTCGCTCCGCCCCCCGCATGCTCCCCCCCATCGAACACCGCATCGCCCTCGAACTCGGGGTGCGCCCCACCCAGGTCGTCGCCGCCATCGCCCTCCTCGACGAGGGCGCCACGGTGCCCTTCATCGCCCGTTACCGCAAGGAAGCCACCGGCGAACTGGACGATACCCAGCTGCGCAATCTGGAAGAGCGCCTCCACTACCTCCGCGAGCTGGAGGAACGCCGCGCCGCCATCGTCGCCAGCATAGCCGAACAAGGCAAGCTGACGCCGGAACTGAAGGCCGAGATCGACGACGCCGAAACGAAGCAGCGCCTGGAAGACCTCTATCTGCCCTACAAGCAGAAGCGCCGTACCAAGGCACAGATCGCCCGGGAAGCCGGCATCGAGCCCTTGGCCTTCGCCTTGCTGGACAATCACGCGCTCGAGCCGGAGGCCGAGGCTGAAAAATACCTCAATGCCGATGCCGGTTTCGCCGACGCCAAGGCCGTCCTCGACGGCGCCCGGCAGATCCTGATGGAAAAATTCGCCGAAGACGCCGAACTCCTCGGCCAACTGCGGGAATACCTGAATGACCACGGATTCGTGAAATCCAAGGTCGTAGAGGGCAAGGAAGCCGAGGGGGCCAAATTCCGCGACTGGTTCGACTTCGCCGAACCCATCGCCGCAATGCCCTCCCACCGGGCGCTCGCCCTGCTGCGCGGGCGCAACGAGGGCTTCCTGGCGATCAGTCTGGTGCTGGATTGCGAACTCCAGGAAGACATGCCGCGCAACGCCCAGAACCCCTGCGAGCAGCGCATCGCCGCCCGCTTCGGCATCCGCGACCAGGGCCGCCCGGCCGACAAATGGCTAGGCGATACCGTGCGCTGGACCTGGAAGGTCAAGGTTTATCCCCACCTGGAACTCGAATTGATGAACGCCCTGCGGGAAAGGGCGGAGGAAGAAGCCATCCGCGTCTTTGCCCGCAATCTCAAGGACCTCCTGCTCGCCGCCCCGGCCGGCCAGCACGCCACCATGGGCATCGACCCGGGTATCCGCACCGGCTGCAAGATCGCGGTCGTGGACGCCACCGGCAAGCTCCTCGACACGGCCACTATCTATCCCCACGAACCGCGCTGCGACTGGGATGGTTCCCTGGCCACCATCGCCCGCCTGGCGGCCAAGCATGGGGTCAGTCTGGTGGCCATCGGCAACGGCACCGCCAGCCGGGAAACCGACAAGCTGGTCGCCGAGGTGATGAAGCGCTATCCCGAGGCGCGCCTGACCAAGATCGTGGTGTCGGAGGCCGGCGCCTCGGTCTATTCGGCGTCCGAATTCGCCGCCAAGGAGTTTCCCGAACTGGACGTCTCGCTGCGCGGCGCCGTCTCGATTGCCCGCCGCCTGCAGGACCCCCTGGCCGAACTGGTCAAGATCGAGCCCAAATCCATCGGCGTCGGTCAGTACCAGCACGACGTCTCGCAAACCAAGCTGGCGCGCAGCCTCGATGCGGTGGTGGAGGATTGCGTCAATGCCGTCGGCGTCGATGTCAATACGGCCTCAATTCCGCTGCTGACCCGCATCTCGGGCCTCAACGCCGGGCTGGCCGCCAACATCGTAGGCTATCGGGATGCCCATGGCGCCTTCAGAACCCGGGAGGAATTGAGAAAGGTGCCTCGCCTGGGCGACAAGACCTTTGAGCAGGCGGCCGGTTTCCTGCGCATTCCCAACGGCGACAACCCCCTCGATGCCTCTGCCGTCCACCCGGAAGCCTATCCCCTGGTGGAAAGGATCGTCGTGGATCTCAAGAAGCCGATCGGGGAGATCATCGGCAACCCGTTGGCCCAGCGTCTCAGCGCGCAGAAATACGCCGACGGGCGCTTCGGCATCTACACCGTCCAGGACATCATCCGCGAGCTGGAAAAGCCCGGCCGGGATCCGCGACCCGAATTCAAGACCGCCACTTTCGCCGACGGCATCGAGGCCATGAAGGACCTCAAGCCGGGCATGATCCTGGAAGGGGTGGTGACCAACGTCGCGGCCTTTGGCGCCTTCGTGGACATCGGCGTACACCAGGATGGCCTGGTCCATGTCTCCGCCCTCTCCGAAAAATTCGTCAAGGATCCCCACACGGTGGTCAAGGCGGGCCAGGTGGTCAAGGTCAAGGTCCTGGAAGTGGACTTGCCGCGCCAACGGATTTCCCTGACCATGCGCATGTCAGACGAACCTTCAAAAGCCCGGCGCACCGAGACGGATTCCGGAGTCCGGGGCGCCTACGGGGCCGGTCGACCGGCCCCACGCCAGAACACTCCTCCCCCCGCCAGCGGTGCCATGGCGGCCGCCTTCGCAAAATTGAGAAAGTGACATGATCCAGGTCTTCGGCATCAAGAACTGCGACACCATGAAAAAGGCCTTCACGTGGCTGGAGACGCAGCAACTCGCTTACGAATTCATCGACTACAAGAAAGCCGGGATCGCCGAGAGCCATCTGCCCGACTGGAATCGGCGGGTCGGCTGGAAGACCCTGCTCAACACCCGCGGGCTGATGTGGAAGAAACTCACCGACGGCGAGCGCGCCGATGTGGACGAAGCCAAGGCGCTGATCCTCATGTCCCGCTACCCTGCCCTGATCAAGCGCCCGGTACTCGATACCGGACAAATCCTTCTCGTCGGCTTCGATCCGGAAACCTACGCCAAGACGGTCAAATGACCGATAGCGTCCGGCGCTTTCTCTTCGAATCCCTCGACATCCGGGGCGCGTTCGTCCAAATGGACCAGAGCTGGCGGCAGATGCAGGCCGGCCGGGACTATCCGACTCCGGTCTGCGGCTTGCTGGGCGAACTGGCCGCCGTCACCGCGCTGATCGCCGCCCAGCTGAAACAGCCGGGTCGGATCACCCTTCAGTTGCGGGGCGCAGGGCCGATCCGACTACTGGTGGTCGATTGCGACGACGAATTGCGACTGCGCGGCATGGCCCATTGCCCGGAGGTTGTCCTGCCCGATTCCGCTCCCTTCCTCCTGGGGGCCGGACAGGGCGGCCAACTGATGATGAGCCTGGACCTCCCGACGGCGCAGCAACCGTACCAGAGCTTCGTCCCCCTCGTGGGCCAGACCATCGCCGAAATCTTCCAGCACTTCCTGGAGCAGTCCGAACAACAGCCGTCGCGCCTCTTTCTCGCCGCCACCGAGGAGGGGGCCGCCTGCCTTTTCCTCCAGAAGCTGCCGGACGCCGACCACCGCGATCCCGACGGCTGGACGCGCCTCTGCCACTTGGCCTCGACGGTGAAGCCCCTGGAACTCCTCGCCCTCGACGCAAAGACACTCTTGAACCGCCTGTTCCACGAAGACATGGGTGACTCCTTCCGGCTCTACGACCCCGTCCCCGTCAGCTACCACTGCCCGGAGGACTGGGAGAAAGTACGCCGCGTCATCCGCAGCCTGGGGCGCGACGAGGCAGAAGCCCTGGTGCGGGAGCGCGGCTCCATCGTCCTGCGGGACGATCTGTGCAATCGGGAGTACCGTTTCGGCCCCGAGGAAGTCGCCGCTCTGTTCGATCCGGGCGAAACCCCGACCCTCCACTAAGTCCGACATGGCCACCCTCGACCACGCCATCCTCTCCCGCCAGGTCGAGCTGCTCTACCGCAATACCGCCCTAGGGCAAGCGATTTCCCTCTTCAACGGCACGCTGCTCGCCTTGCTCTGGCGTGAGAGCGTCGGCATCACGACCACCCTGGCCTGGTGGCTGATCATGGCCTCCGTCGCGGGTGCCCGGGTCGTTCTGGCCCGTCGCTATCGCCATCAGGCGGCGGAGAGCCAGTCCGCCACCCCCTGGCTCAAAGCCCTCCTGCTGGGTGCGGCGACTTCCGGCCTGGTTTGGGCCTTCGGCGGTTGGCTGTTCATGGCCGGCGACGACGACTTGCGTCTCTTTTTTACCGCCTTCCTGATGGCCGGCATGACCGCCGGCGCGGTACCCTTTCTGGGCGCTCATCGGGTCGCCTTCCGCGTCTACGCCTGGCCTATCATCCTGACGACACTCTTCTGCGGCCTGGGAACCGACATGCTGCACCTGTCCTTCTCCCTCATGGCAGCGGCCTTTCTGTTCGGCGTGACGCGGAGTGCCGATCACTTCCACGATGCTTTCCAGGAAACGCTGCGCCTGGAGCAGGAGAAGGATAGGCTCCTGACCGATCTCACCACCGCCAAGGTCCGTGCCGAGGCGTCGGCCCACGCAAAGGCCCGTTTTCTCGCCAGCATCAGCCATGAGTTGCGCACTCCCATGAACGGCATCATGGGCATGGCCGATCTGCTCGCCGGCGAGAACCTGAGTCCGGAACAGCGCGAGCTGCTTCTTCCCCTGCGGGAATCCGCCGACGAATTGTTGGGCAAGATCGAGAACATGATCGAGTTGTCCGAGCTTGAGGTGGGGCAGATTCAGCTCCACGAGGCAGCTTTCAGCCTCGCCGAGCTACTGCCTGCCATCCTCGGCGACCTGGAACGCAGGGCCATAGCCAAAGGACTGCGCTTCTCCATGGACGCCGCCCCGGATTTGCCCGAAATCGTGGTCGGCGATCTGGGCAAGCTGCGCAAGATTCTCCTGCATGTGGTCGATAACGCAGTGAAATTCACACCCCAGGGCGAGGTGCAGGTCACCGTCCACCGCGAGACGGAAGGGGGAAGGACGTCGTCGCTGGTGATCGTGGTTCGCGATTCCGGGCCCGGTATTCCCTTGGCCGAGCAAGGCCACTTGTTCGAAATCTTCACTCCCGGCAACAGCGAGGGCACCCATCGCCATGGCGGTACCGGCATTGGACTGCCCATCGCCCACCGGCTTTGCGAAGCGATGGGGGGAACCCTCCGCTTGGAAAGCGCTTCCGGGCATGGAACCACGGTGCGCCTGCAATTGCCTTTCCTCTTCCCCGATGCGTTGTGAAGGATTGCGCAAGCACGCAGCCCGGGGCTAAAAGAACCGCCAGGGCCTCGCGGCAGCCTGGCGAAGCGCGACCGCCGGCTCAGCCCGTATCAGACGACTTTGCCGGGATTCATCACCCCGCGGGGATCGAGGGCGGCCTTGACCGCCCGCATCAGGGCCAGCTCAATGGAGCTCTTGTAGCGCCGGATTTCGTCGCGCTTCAGTTGCCCGATTCCGTGCTCGGCGGAAATCGAGCCGTCCAGCCCGTGTACGATGTCGTGGACCAGCCGGTGGACCTCGCCCTGACGGTCGATGAGCTCCGCATTGCGGGCGGGATCGGGGCGGGATACGTTGTAGTGGAGGTTGCCGTCGCCGACATGGCCGAAAGCGATGATGCGCACCCCGGGAAAGGCTTGGACCAAGGCCGAATCCGCCCGGGCGAGGAAATCCGGAATCGCCGAGACGGGGACCGAAATATCATGCTTGACGCTGATTCCCTCGATTTTCTGCGCCTCCGAAAGCGACTCCCGCAGGTGCCAAAGACTGCGCGACTGGCTGGATGACTGGGCGAGGACCGCATCGGCGGCGATGCCCTTGGCGATCGCGTCGCCCAGCCAGTATTCCAGGTCGGAATCGAGAGTCGCCTGACCGCAGCCCGCCGCAAGCTCGCACAGGACATACCAAGCGGAGACCGCCGTGGGCCGGCGGGTTCCGGGGATATGGCGCAGCGCCAGGTCCAGGGCGCCCTCGGAAACCAGTTCGAAGGCGGTCAGGCGGGCGTCGAAGGCGCTCTGCGCGCTGGCGAGCAGGGCCAGCGCCGCGGCCGGGTCGGCAACGTTGATCCAGGCGGTGGCCTGGGCGACCGGCAGAGGGAAAAGCTTGAGCGAAGCCGCGGTGATGATGCCGAGCGTTCCTTCCGAACCGATGAAAAGCTGCTTCAGATCGTAGCCGGTGTTGTCCTTGCGCAGGGCGCGCAGGCCGTTCCAGAGACTGCCGTCGGGAAGCACCGCTTCGAGGCCGAGAACCAGATCCCGGGTGGTCCCGTAGCGCAGAACATGGACGCCGCCGGCATTGGTGGCCAGGTTGCCGCCGATCTGGCAACTGCCCTCCGAGGCCAGGGAAAGCGGAAACAGGCAGCCTGCCGCAGCGGCGGCTTCCTGGACGGAGGCCAAAGTACAGCCGGCTTCGACGGTGAGGGTCCGGTTGAGGGGATCCGCGCCGCGCACCTTGTTCAGGCGACCCAGGGCGATGATCACCGCCTCTCCGCTCGCGTCGGGAGTCGCACCGCCGCATAGCCCGGTATTGCCTCCCTGTGGGACCATCGGTACGCCGGCAGCGGAACAGGCGCCGACCACCGCGGCTACCTCGGCTGCCGACCCAGGCCGAACGAGGCAACGGGCCGTCCCCCGGTAACGTCCCCGCCAGTCGGTCAAAAAGGGGGCCAGATCGACGGGATCGGTGATCACGTGATCGCGCCCGACGGCAGTCGCAAGCGTTGCAATCAGGTCGGCACTCATTCGAGCAACCCCCGCAAGAGCGGCAGCATGTGCTCGGTAGCCTGGCGACCGACGGCAATGGCCTCCTCCGCCCGGTGATAATCGAGGAGTCCCATCTGGCCTAGCCGGGGCGAGATGAGGAGGTCCGCAGGTTCGCCCGCCAGTCGCGAGCGGGCGATGCGCCCCTGCATGATGGCGATGCTGTTGGCCAACACGTTGGCCAGGGAAGGCCTGAAGGCGTTGGACTCGGCCTGGTCCGACTTCGCTCCCGACAACCAGCGACCGACCTTGCGGCGCCAGCCGTTCGCCCGGGTCGCGCCGGCCTCGGCTTGGCGATAGCGCTGCAGCACCACGTCGGTCCCCAGATCGACCGCAATGACCAGGTCGGCATCCATGGCCCGGCACAGGGAGACGGGCACCGGGTTGACCAACCCTCCATCGACGAGATGCCGATCGCCGATAAGATGCGGCGCAAAGAGACCTGGCAATGCGATGGAGGCCCGCACTGCATCGGCGACGTCGCCCTCCTTGAGCCACACTTCCCGGCCGCTGGCGAGGTCGGTGGCGACGCAGGCGAAGGGCCGCGACAATTGTTCGAATCGGTTGTCGAGAAAGGACTGCGCGGCATAGGCGAGCAGCTTTTCGCCCTTGATCAGGCCACCGGCCAGGGTGACGTCGAAATAGCCCAGAACCTCTCGCCGGGTCAGTCCCCGCACCCAGGATTCCAGTCCGTCCAGATCACCTGAGGCGTAGGCCGCGCCGACGAAAGCGCCGATGGAAGTGCCACAGACGATGTCGGGTTCGAGTCCAGCCGCCTGGAGCGCGCGCAAGACGCCGATATGGGCCCAGCCGCGGGCCGATCCCGAACCCAAGGCAATGCCGATGCGCGGCCGAGCCATCAGGACGCACTCGCAAACGTCGCAAGACCCGGCACCGCACGGCCCTCCGGTGCGTCGAGCACCATTGGCGCTCGTTCCTTCGGGGCGCCGCACCGCGCACCGGTCACTTGGCACCTGCCCCCCGCCACAGCCTTGCAGAGCCCGTCACATCGGGTGGACACGCCCGTGCTACCCTCGATCCACCGGCTCGGCGTAGAGATCGTGGGTATCGGCATCGACCACCCGAACCTTGAGGAAATCCCCCGGCTCGGCATCGAAGAATCCGTCCAGATAGACCAGGCCATCGATCTCCGGAGCATCGGCCCTGGAGCGGGCGATGACCCCCTCCTCGTCCACCGCGTCGACGAGCACCTCGATTTCGCTGTCGATGCGGGCGGCCAGCTTGTCGGCGCTGATATCCTCCTGCACCTGCATCAGCCAACGGCGACGGTCCTCCCGCACGTCGTCGGGCGGGAGACCCGCCAAGGCATTGGCCCTTGCCCCTTCGACCGGCGAATAGGCGAAGGCCCCGACCCGGTCGAGGCGGGCGTCCTCGAGAAACTGGATCAATTGGTCGAAATCGGCATCGGTCTCACCGGGAAACCCGGTGATGAAGGTGGAGCGGATGACGATCTCCGGACAGATGTCCCGCCACTTTTCAATGCGCGCCAGAGTGTTCTCGGCCGATGCCGGCCGTTTCATGGCCTTGAGTATCGTCGGACTGGCGTGCTGAAAGGGCACGTCCAGGTAGGGCAAGATCTTGCCTTCGGCCATCAGGGGAATGACGTCGTCGACCGACGGATAGGGATAGACGTAATGCAGCCGTACCCAGATGCCGAACTGGGCCAGCGCTTCACAGAGCTCCTTGAGGCGCGTCTTCACCGGCCGACCGCCCCAGAATCCGGTCCGGTACTTGAGGTCCACGCCGTAGGCGCTGGTGTCCTGGGAGATCACCAGGATTTCCTTGACCCCTGCCCGGGCCAGGCTTTCGGCCTCGGCAAGGACGTCGCCCACGGGGCGCGAGACGAGGGGGCCCCGTAGAGACGGGATGATGCAGAAGGTGCAACTGTGGTTGCAGCCCTCGGAAATCTTCAGGTAGGCGAAGTGATCGGGGGTCAGCCGCACCCCCTGCTCCGGGACGAGGTCGGTAAAGGGGTCGTGGGGCTTGGGCAAATGCTCATGGACGATCCCCATCACCTCGTCGGCGGCGTGGGGACCCGTGACCGCCAAGACCGACGGATGGGTCTTGCGCACGATGTCCCCCTTGGCCCCCAGGCATCCGGTCACGATGACCCGGCCGTTCTCGGTCAGGGCCTCGCCAATGGCGTCGAGCGATTCCTCGACCGCCGCATCGATGAAGCCGCAGGTATTGACGACGACCAGATCGGCATCGTCATAGGTCGGAGTGACGACGTAACCCTCGGCCCTGAGCTTGGTCAGGATATGTTCGGAATCGACGGTAGCCTTGGGGCAACCGAGGGAGACGAAGCCGACTTTGGGCGGTGCGACAGCCACCGGTTTACTTGCCGCCGTCCTCCGGCTTCTTGAAGGGGAAGCCGGTGAACATGTTGCGGGTCTGGCTCTGAAGCTGGTCCTGCATCTGCTGGAACATCTTGTTCGACTGGTCCATGTACGCAGTCATCATGGTCTGCATGGCCGGCTGCTGGAAATTGAGGAACTGGTTCCAGAAGTCCGCCTGCATCTGCGTGTTGTCCCCGTAGATGGGGCGCGCCTGCTCCTGCATCTTCTTCTGGAATTCGACGAAGGTCTTCATGTTGTTTTCCAGATACTTGCCCAGCATCCCCTGCATGGCATTGCCGTAGAAGCGGATGAATCCCGAGAGCAGTTCGCAGGAGAACAACGGGACCCCGCCGGTTTCCTCCTCCAGGATGATCTGAAGCAGAATGCTGCGGGTCAGGTCGTCGTTGGTCTTGGCATCCACGACCTTGAACGCCTCGTACTTGAGGACCAGATCCTTGACGTCGCCGAGCGTGATGTAGGCGCTGGCCTTGGTGTCGTAGAGGCGACGATTGGGATATTTCTTGATCAGCCGTACTGGTTCGGACATGCCGGGAATCCTCGGGAATCTGGTCTTGGGGTTGAGCGCAACGCACCAGGCTAGTGCAGTGCAGCATTGTAGCCCAAAAAACAGGCGCCCGGAGGCGCCTGTTCTTGATGCAACGCAAGAAATTACGCCGTTTACTGGTAGTACAGGCCGCCATTGATGTTGAGGGTGGCGCCGGTCATGAAGCCCGCCAGGTCGGATGCCAGGTAAACGCAGGCGGCGCCCATTTCTTCGGGCTTGCCCAGACGCTTCATCGGAACGCCGTCGATGATGGTCTGCAGGATTTCCGGCTTGATGGCCATGACCATCTTGGTCGCGATATAACCCGGGGTGATGGCATTGACCGTGACGCCCTTGGCGGCCAGTTCGGCGGCGAGAGCCTTGGTGAAGCCGATCACGCCCGCCTTGGCGGCAGAGTAGTTGGTCTGACCGGCTTGGCCCTTGACGCCATTCACGGAGGAGATATTGACGATGCGGCCCCAGCCCCGTTCGGCCATCTTGGCGGAAACCTGCTTGGTCATGTTGAACAGGCTGGTGAGATTGGTGGAGATGACGGCATCCCACTGGTCCCGCTCCATCTTGGCGAACATGCGGTCACGGGTGATGCCGGCATTGTTGATCAGGATGTCGATGGGGCCGGCGGCGGCTTCGCCTTCGGCGACCATGCGCTGGCAGTCTTCCAGGGAGGAGACGTCACCGGCGACGCAGACGAACCCGGTGAAGCCGGCAGCTTCCTGTTCCTTCAGCCATTCGTCCTTGTTGTCGAACTGGGGGTGGTAGGCGGCAACAATTTTGTGACCGGCCTTGGCGAGTTCCTGGCAAATGGCGGTTCCGATACCCCCCATGGCACCGGTAACGAGAGCAACACGTTGCGTCATAATGATTCCTTCCTGTTTGATTTGTTGCAGCTGAGAAAGACGGCGGTCAGACCATGTGCTGGCCGCCGTTGATGGAAATGTTAGCACCGGTGACGAAGGCTGCTTCGTCCGATGCCAGGTAGGCGACCAATCCGGCGATCTCTTCCGGCTTCCCCAGGCGACCTACCGGAATCTGGGGAAGTATCTTGGAATCGAGGATGTCCTGGGCAATGGCGGTCACCATATTGGTGCCGATATAGCCCGGAGAAATGGTGTTGACCGTCACTCCGGACTTGGCCACTTCCAGGGCCAGTGCCTTGGTGAAACCGTGCATGCCGGCCTTGGCCGCCGAGTAGTTGGTTTGGCCGAACGCCCCTTTCTGGGCGTTGACCGACGAGACATTGACCACCCGCCCCCATCGGCGATCGACCATGCCATCCAGGACTTGTTTGGTCATGTTGAAGACCGAGTCCAGGTTAGTATGGATGACCGTATCCCAATCGGCCTTGGTCATCTTCCTGAAGGTCATATCCCGGGTGACGCCGGCATTGTTGACCAGGACGTCCACTGGTCCGACTTCTGCGGCGACCACGTCGACACAGTGCTTGCACGAGTCGAAATCTGCCACGTCGCAGGGATAGGCCTTGAATCCGTAGCCCATGTTGTTCATGGTCTGCAGCCAGTCATGCACCCGGGTATTGCCCTGGGTGTAGGTGGCGACGACCTTGTAGCCGAGGGCGGCGAGCTTGAGGCAGATGGCCTCGCCCAAGCCCCCAGTTCCCCCGGTAACCAGCGCAACTCTTGGCATGGATCGTCCTCAGACTGCCCGTTCGCGAACGTAGCGCCCCGGGGCGGGTTCGATCGCTTTGTAGCGGGCGTTGCCCAGCTTGGTCCGGGCACTGCGGGAGTCTCCCGCGTGGGGAGCGAGCCAGGCCGTCCAATCCGACCACCAGCTGCCCTTCTTTTCCTCGGCCGCCGCCAGCCAGGACTCGGCGTCGCCCCTGACGTCAGGATTGACCCAATAGCTACGCTTGTTCTTGCTCGCCGGATTGATCACACCGGCAATATGGCCGGAAGCGCCGAGGACGAAGCGCGTCGGTCCGCCCAAGAGGCGAGTGCTCTGGTAGGCCGAGTGCCAGGGAACGATGTGATCCTCCCGCGTCGCCAGGAGATAGACCGGCATGGCCACCCGCCCCAGGTCCACTCGGGTTCCGCACATGCTCAATCGGCCAGGAACCCGCAGGGCGTTGTCGTGGTAGAGGTTGCGCATGTACCAGCAGGCGAAGGGCCCCGGTAGATTGGTGGAATCGGCGTTCCAGTAGAGCAGATCGAAGGCCTGGGGCTTCTGCCCCTTCAGGTAGTTCTGGGTGACGTAGTTCCAGACCAGATCGTTGGCCCGCAGGAAGGAGAAAGTGTTCTGCAAGTCGCGAGCCGGCAGAAGTCCGCCGGCGCCGATAGTGGCTTCCCGGGCGGCAAGTCCTTGCTCGTCGATGAACAGGCCGATTTCCCCGGTATCGGAAAAATCCAGGAGCGTGGTCAAGAGCGTGAGCGAGGCGACAATGTCCTCGTCCCGGGAGCTCAGAACGGCCAGGGCCGAAGTCAGGATGGTCCCGCCGACGCAGAACCCCAGGGCATTCACCTGGGCAGTGCGGCAGATTTCCTTCGCAACGTGAAGCGCGGCGATCGGACCGTGTTCGAGGTAGTCGTCCCAGGTCAGGTGGCCCTGTTCGGCCGTGGGATTGCGCCAGGAGACCAGGAACACCGTGTGGCCCTGCTCCACCGCGTAGCGGACAAAGGAATTATCCGGCTGCAGGTCGAGGATATAGAACTTGTTGATACAGGGCGGCACGATCACCAGAGGCCGCGCACCCACCTTGGCGGTCAAGGGCGCGTACTGGATGAGCTGCATCACCTCGTTTTCGAAGACTACCGCCCCGGCGCTGTTGGCGATGTTGCCCCCCACCTGGAAGACCGATTCGTCGGTCATCGAAATGCGGCCCTTCTCCAGGTCGGAGATCAGGTTGTTGATGCCGTCGGTAATGCTCTTCCCCTGGGTGTCGAGGGCGCGCTTGATGAATTCCGGATTGGTGGCCGCAAAATTGGACGGAGCCAGGGCATCGGTAATCTGGCGAGCCAGGAAGCGCATCTTGTCGCGGGACTTGTCGCTCTCCGCCGGCAAGACTTCGACCAGGTCGCGCAGATATTTGGTGTTGAGGAGATAGGCTTGGTGCAGATAATCGAATACCGGGCTGTCCCGCCACTCGGGAGCAGCGAAGCGACGGTCCCCCGGTTCCGGAGCCACCTTGAAGTTCCCTTCTTCCGCCTGGGCCAGGCCGCGCGCGAGTATCGCCTGCCAGAGACGGCCATGCTGTTCCATATAGGCCTTCTGTAGGTCGGTCATCGCCTTGGGGTCTGCTGGCGCCACGGGCTTGCCAGCCGGCTCACCCGCTTGGGCGACGAAATTCAGGAATTGTTGCGTGGCATTCTGGCCCGCCTGCATGAATTGCATGGCTGCATTGAGAAATGCGTCGTTCTTCTGGGATCCCTGCGACATGGGGAATCTCGCGTTGAGGCTTAAGCCGATTGGGGGAGGTTAGCCCGGCGATTCTCCATTCCCGCCGGACCCCTGTCAATCCATGGCCCTCAGTTAAGCAATATCCGCAGCCTGTTCACCGGGACCGATCGCCGGCTGGCCGTTTGGACGATAATCGACCCCATGTACGTTATCGCCATCGCTTGGCTCTACGTCACGATCCTGGTTGCCGCCACCGAATCCAGCGTCGTCGCGGGAGTCGTCGGATTCTGTTTCTACGGCTTGCTGCCGGTCGCGCTGCTCCTTTGGCTGGGTGGATACTCCGCCCGTCGCCGCCGCTCACTCGCCGACCAGGGCACGCACTCCGGCGATGGAAAGGACGCCTAGAGCGATCAGCGAGACCTGCTGCACGGTCGCCCGGAGTTCCGGACGCCGATGCAGCCCCGGAATGAGGTCGGCCACCGCCACATAGAGCATGCTGGCCGCCGCCAGCCCCAGTAAATGAGGAATCCACTCGCGCAGGGAAGACAGGGCGAAGTAGGCGAGCAAGGCGCCAACCAGGGTCGCAAGACTGGACAACAGGTTGAAAAGAAGCGCCCGCAGCCGGCTGTAGCCGGAGTGCAGCAGAATCAGATAGTCCCCGACCTCCTGCGGTATTTCGTGGGCGATGATGGCCAGCGCGGTCACGATCCCCAACTGGGTGTTCTCCAGGAAGGCGGCGGCGATGAGAATGCCGTCGACAAAGTTGTGGAAGGTATCCCCCACCAGGATGAGCAACCCGGATCGGCCATGGTCGTGGGCCGGTGGATGGGCATCATGGGCCTCGCAGTGGTCATGGTGGCAGTGACGCCATAGCACCAGTTTTTCCAGGACGAAGAAAGCCAATATCCCGACGAGTATGGTCGTCGCCAAGGCATGGATGTTCGTGGAATGCTCGACTGCGTGGGGCAGGATTTCGAGAAAGACCGCTCCCAGGAGCGCACCGATGGCATAGGAAATGAGGACCGCAACGCCCGCCCCTCCGGCCGCGTAGGTCAAGGCGGCCGCCGCACAAACGCTCAGGGCGCCACCGGCGAAAGTCGCGACGATGATCCAGGCAAGAGTAGTCACGGAAGGGGTCTGATGAGGAAAGGCGCGGATTATACGCTTGCCGGCACAAGCCACACGAAGCTGGCCTGGCGGCCGCAAACCCCGTCGCGGCGATGGGAAAAGAAGCGCTCCGGATCGGAGGCGGTACACAGTCCGCCCCCGAACACCGCATCGATCCCCACCCGCGCGAGGCGTTGGCGGGCAAGGAAATCCAGATTGGCGAACCACTTGCCCGGAGCGCCAGGCGAGAAGGCGGCCTCGGCTGCAGGGTCGGCCGCGGTGAAGGCCTCCCGCACCTCGGCGCCGACTTCAAAGCGGTCCGGCCCGATGGCCGGGCCAAGCCAGGCCAGGCATGCGCTTCCGGGCCTGCCCATTGCTCGCACCGCAGCCTCGATCACCCCTGCCGCCAATCCCCTCCACCCTGCGTGGATCGCAGCGACCGCTGTCCCCTCGCGATCGCAGAGGAGAATCGGCAGGCAGTCGGCGGTCATCACCCCGCAGACGGAACCCGCTCGCCGCGCAATGGAGGCGTCCGCCACTGTCCCCGGCGCCGCAGAGTCCGCGTCGACCACGCCGATTCCGTGGACCTGCTGAAGCCAGATCGGTGTAGCCGGAAGGACCATCCGTAACCGATCCCGGTTCGCGGCGACCGCCGCGGGATCGTCCCCGACATGGTCCCCCAGGTTGAGGCTACGATAGGGTCCGCTGCTGGTACCGCCCTGGCGGGTCGTCTGCAGGGCCCGCACCGCAGGAGGTGCCGGCCAGTCCGGAACGATCCAGTCAGCGTGCACGCAGGAGTTCCAGAAGATCGGTGAAATCCCCCGGCAGAGGCGAATGCCACTCGAGAGCTGCCCCGGACACCGGATGCTTGAGCCCCAGGCGGGCGGCATGGAGAGCCTGCCGGTGAAAGACGGGCAGACGCGGGTCGGCACGACCGTATACCGGATCCCCCACCAGGGGATGACCGAGGGAAGCCATATGAACCCGAATCTGATGCGTGCGCCCAGTCTCCAGCGAGCACTCGACCAGGGTGCACTGGGCGAAGCGCTCCTGGACCCGGTATCGGGTCGCCGCTGCCTTGCCGCCCCGGTTCTCCGCCACCACCGCCATGCGGGTGCGATGGACGGGATGGCGGCCGATCGCCGCCTCGACACGCCCGTCCCTTTCGATACGCCCCGCCGCGAGGGCCAGGTAGTGCCGCTTGACGCTGCGCGCCTGCAACTGCCGTACGAGATCCGTCTGGGCCGCAAGGCTGCGGGCGACGACCAGCAGGCCGCTGGTTTCCTTGTCGAGCCGATGGACGATGCCGGCCCGGGGGACTTCGGCGAGTTCCGGGCACCGGTGCAGGAGAGCGTTCATGAGCGTCCCGCTCCAGTTCCCGCTGCCCGGGTGCACCACCAGCCCAGCGGGTTTGTCGATGACCAGAAGGACCTTGTCCTCGAATATCACCGACAGAGGAATGTCCTCCGCTGCCCCCGCCGCCTCCCGTTCGTCAGGCGCCGGCATCACAAGCAATGCCTCGCCTCCCCGCAATCGCCTCTTGCCCTCGGCCTCGACGCGACCGTCCACCGTCACCCGGCCCTCCCGTATCCAGGATTGCAGGCGGCCGCG
>SSTA01000274.1 GCA_009469685.1 Azonexaceae bacterium
CGGCCATGCCACCTGCGAACATCTCCTGGCGCCGTTCCGCGGGCTGACCGGCAAGGCGGTTCTCTACGCCGTTCCGCCGGGTTGGCACGCTGGGTCGTGGGAGGGCCAGTTCGCTGACCTCGATGCCCGGTTGGCCGCCGATCTGGCCGATGGGTTTCCGGCGCGTCCCCGCGATCTGCAGCCCCTGCCCCTACTTGGGATACCGGGGGTCGTCGCGGGCAATGCCAAGCCGGATTACTACGACGACGAGTTTCAGTTCCGACCCGGCCGGCGGGTCAGCGATCGTTGAGCTTGCGGGTAACCTTGAGGATATCCGGGTCATCGGCCTGCGCCACGGCAAAACCCAGTGAACTGACCAATCCCTTCATCGGCCCATTGTCCTTCAACACCTCCCCGACCATGGTGCGCAGTCCGCGCTGGCGGGCGGCGTCAAGAAGGCTCCCCATAAGCTGGGTCGCGATTCCCCGACCGGCCACCCGATCAGCCACCACGACGCCGAATTCGCACCCATGGCTGTCGGGCAGGACCGTGTAGCTCGCCTCGCCGATTATCGACTCGACGGCGTGCTCGTCCCGCTCCGTGGCGACCAGGACCATCTCCCGGTCGTAATCGATCTGGGTATGGCGAACCAGTTGTTCCCGGGAGAGTTCTCTGAGGCTGCCGAAAAACCGGGTATAGCGGGAGCGCTCGCTCAAACCCCGGACAAATTCCTGGAAAGCGTCGGCATCCTCGGGGCGGATGGGGCGCAGGCGGAATTCCTTGCGGTCCTTGCCATGGGCCACCTTTTCCAGAGAGAGGGGATAGGGGCAGATCGCCATGTGGCCATAGCGCCAGGACTCGCCGCTCCAGGGCCGCAGGCGGATCGAGAGGCTGCATGGCGCGGCGGTTTCGCCCAGGCGCACGGGGAGTTCCAGATTGCGCAGAGCGGGAAGTTCGCAGGCCATTTCCGATATGCGCAAGAGTATGTCGGTGAGCTGGCGGGTCCGGGCACTGCTGCCTTCGGGATCGCCCGTCAGCGGCGAGACTCCGGGCGCCGTCAGAAGCTCGCGGGCCAGACGCTCATTAAGGGGCGGCAAGGCGCGGGAGGCGAGGCTGCGCGACAGGGGCGAGCCATCGTCCAGGCTGAGGACCGGTCCCCAGAGCGGATCCGATTCCAGTCGTACGACCAACTGCCGAGCCGTCGGGTCGGCGGGAGAATCCGCAGGAAGCAGCGGCAGATGGAAGGCTTCGGCGATGCGGCGGACCTCACCTTCGGTCAGCGTCTCGCGACCAGCCTGTATGGCGAAGTCGATGACCACCTTGGCTGCGGGGGCGGCAGGCGCTTTGCGGTGGGAGATCGAGGCTGGAGTCTCGAGCAGGAGTTCCTGGTTGCGGACGAATTCAGCCATGAAGGCGTAAGCGGCGACGGCGCTTTCCGGGGTCCGGAAGGCGGGAACTCCGGCTCGGGTCAAGAGCGCGCGGCTTTCGGCGACCGACGACTCGCCCATCAGGCTGACCAGGATAGGTTTGCCCGCTTCCCGTTGGACGTCCAGGATGCGGCGGGCGGTGTCCACCGGATCCGAAAGACCGTTGGGCGCGACGACCACCAAAACGCCATCCACGCCCGGGTCGGCAAGGCAGAGCCCGATGGCGGTCGCAAAGCGCTCCGCGCTGGCATCGATCAGGACATCCACCGGATTGCCCTGGGACCAGGAAATCGGCAGTCCCATCGCCAGCTTGGCCTTGGTCGCCGGAATGAAACGGGCGAGTTGCAATCCCTGCTGGACGGCGGCGTCGGCAGCCAGGAGAGCAGGGCCTCCGCCATTGGCGACGAGGGCGAGACGATTGCCTGCCGGCCGCCGCGGGCTGGCCAGCGCCCGGGCGGCGGTGAACAGGTCGCCGACGGTCGGAACCCGCAGGGCACCTGCCCGCCGCAAGGCTGCATCGAAACTGGCGTCCACGCCTCCCGTGGCCTGGGAATGGGTGTGTGCCAGCGCAGCGGTCAGGGCCGTGCGGCCCGCCTTGACGGCGACCACCGGCTTGCTGCGGGCGGCTGCCCGTAGCGCGCTGAGAAAGCGGCGGCTGGAGCGGATGCCTTCGAGATAAAGAAGAATGGCCTCGGTCTTGGCATCGGTGGCGAGGAAATCGAGGATTTCAGGCAGATCCACGTCCCCGCCGGCGCCCGGCCCGAAGACCGCCGAAAGGGCGAAATCGTTGCTGAAGGCCCAGTCGAGGACGTTGAGGCAGACGCCGGCAGACTGGGAGACGAAGGCCAGGTTACCCGCCGGGATGCGGCGATAGAACAGGGTGGCGTTGAGCCCCAGGGAAGGCCGGATGAATCCCAGGGCCCGGGGGCCCATGATCCTGACCCCGCAGCGGCGGGCGGTTTCCATGAGATTCGTCTGGACCAGGGCGCCGAATTCGCCGGCTTCGGCGAAACCGGCGCTATGGACGACGGCGTGGCGAATGCGCTTCTTGCCGCATTGCTCGACGATTCCGGCGACGCCATCGGCGGGGGTGACAATCAAGGCGAGATCGATGCGAGCGTCTATGGCGTCCAGGCTGGGGTGGCAGGCCCGGCCGCGGATTTCGCGATGCTTGGGGTTGATGAGGTAGACCTCGCCGGCATAGCCGCCTTCCAGCAGGTTGCGGGTCAGCGCACCGCCCAGGGAGTGATCGTCCGGATTGGCACCAAACAGGGCGACGGCGGTCGGGGAGACCAGCCCGGCCAGGAGAGAGCGGTTCATCGTGAGGCGAAATCAGCGCGGGGCTGCGAGGTCTTCGAGAAGGGTCTCCACGGCGCCGGCGAGCAGACCCTTGAGGTCGTGCAGCGGTGCCGCCATGAAGTGGAGATGGGTTCCGCCTTGGCCAAAATCGGGGAAGAAGTCGCGCACTTCCCAGGCCCCGGAGATGAGGGCCGATGGTTTTGCGCGGTCGCCATAATGTTGGGCGACGGTGGTGGCGTTGGCCCCTTGGGCCACCAGTTCGGCAAGCACGACCTTACGCGTTTCGTGGCCGCCGTAGAAGGCGCGCCAGGCGTCCTGACGGCCGAGGATCTCGCTGGCGGCAAACCCGGTCAGCGCTTCGCAGGCCTTGTTCCAGTGGGTGACGCGGCCTTCGCGGTCGAGGACGAAGGTGGCCACCGGGCTGCTTGCCACGATTTCGGCGAGGCGTCGCTCGCTCTCCGCCCGGGCCTCTTCGGCGGCTCGGCGGGCGGAGATGTCCTGCAAAGTCTCGATGCAACCGACCACCTTACCCTCGGCATCCCGCAGGGGAGACGCGCTGAAGGACAGCCAACGCCCGGATTCGCCCAGGGCCGGAAAAAAATCCTCCGCTTCGTAGGCGCCGGGAACCAGGGCCGACGCGCGATACCGTCCGGCGTAGAACTTTTCCAAGAGGCCGGCGGAGCAGCCATCGAGGACGATATCGGCCATCACCGGCCGATGGGCCCGGTAAAAGGCCCGCCATTGGTGATGGGTGCCGATCACCTCCCGGGCGGGAATACCGGTAAGTTGGGCCAGCGCCTGGTTCCAATGAACCACCTTGTGCTTCGCGTCGATGACAAAGGAAGGGATCGGACTGCCATCCAAGATGAGCGCGGTATCCAGGGAAGTCATGGGTTCCTCCATTGACGGCAACTATAGCAGGCCGGAAGTCGGGCGGGGAGGTCCCGCCGCGGGTTTATAATCGGGGTGGAAAGTCGGCCAGGCAATCGCCGGGTGGCCGGGGGAAACCCCGGCGCCGGGAGGAAAGTCCGGGCTCCATAGGGCAGGATGCCAGCTAACGGCTGGGCGCTATAAGCCGCAAGGCGAAGGCGACGGAAAGTGGAACAGAGAGTAGACCGCCCAAGCCGGGGGAAACCCCGGACGGCAAGGGTGAAACGGTGGCTCCGCGCAGGCGGGGGCGGCATTGCGAAAGCGGTGCCGCGGTAAGAGCCCACCGCGCCGGCGGCAACGTTCGGCGGCACGCTAAACCCCATCCGGAGCAAGGCCAAATAGGGAAGCATGGGCGTGGCCCGCGCTGCTTCCGGGTAGGCTGCTTGAGCCTGTCGGCGACGGCAGGCCTAGAGGAATGATTGCCACGGCCCTTCGGGGTCGCTACAGAACCCGGCTTATCGGCCGGCTTTCCAACCGTTTTCGAGGAGTCGGGAGCATGGCCGAAGGACGCATCGAGTGGGAGGAGGGCGAAACGCGCTGCAGCGCCCTCTGGCGCTCGCCCGGCGGCCATCCCGTCCCCCGCAGGGTGGTCCCGGCCGACGATACGATGCGCGCCGACACCGCCTATGGGCAACTCGCCCAGGGTACGGCGATCTTGTGGCGGGGCGACTATCAGAACGCCCGCCAATTGCTGCAGGCGCTAGGCCGGCGGACCGACCGGCGGCCGTCCAAGACCGGCGCGAGCGCAGCGGAAGGCTTCCATCTGCATCGCCAGGCCCAGGCGCAAAAAGCCCGCACCCTGGGATTGTTGCTCGTACCCCTCGACGGAGACTATCGCATCGCCTTGCGCCGCGGCCAGGATGTGGCGGAGGCCTGCGCCGAGGTCTTCGGCCCGGGGGGGGAGGCCAGCGTCATCTCCTTACGGGAGCTCCTGGGTCTGGTGGGGGCGCACGAGTGGCGCAGGAAGGGGGTTCCGATCCCTGCCCTGGGGGAGCGCATCCATCCCTGGCACGGCGTCTTCTCGCCGCTGCGGGGGGAGTATGTCGATCTGGTGGCCGAGGCGCCCTTGCCGTCCACGCGGCTCGCTTTCGACATCGGTACCGGAACCGGGATCCTCGCCGCCCTACTGGTCCGGCGCGGGGTCGAGAAAGTCGTGGCCACCGACTGCGAGGCCAACGCCCGCGCCTGTGCGCGGGACAATCTGCAGCGCCTTGGGGTGGCAGATCGGGTCGAGGTCGTCGAAGCCAATCTTTTCCCGCCGGGGCGCGCACCCCTGGTGGTCTGCAATCCTCCCTGGGTCCCGGCGCGACCCAATTCGTCGGTGGAACGGGCGATCTACGATCCCGACTGCGCGATGCTCAAGGGATTTCTGGCGGGCTTGGCAGACCATCTGGAAGCTGCGGGCGAGGGATGGCTGATCCTTTCCGATATCGCCGAGCTTCTGGGCTTGCGAACCCGCGAGGACCTGCTTTCGGCAATCACTGGCGCGGGACTCAAGGTCGCCGGTCGCCTCGACATCCGCCCCCGCCACGGCAAGGCTCTCGATCCGGAGGACCCGCTCCACCGGGCCCGTTCCCGCGAGTTGACCTCCCTATGGCGTCTGGTCGCCGCTCGCTGAGGACTCTCCGCCCTCCTCGGCATTGTTGAAGAAGGCGAAAATCCGGCCTTCGCCGGCCGGCCAGAACGAGAGGCTGATGGAAACCGGCCAGGTTCTGCCGTCCTTGGCCCTGTGATGGCTGGCGAAGGTTCCGCGTCCTTGGTCGAAAACCTTGAGCACTTCGGCGATCACCTGGTCGCGGTCCTTTTCGGCATCGACGTCCCAGGCATAACGGTCGAGGAGTTCCTCCCGGGCGTAACCGGAACGCCGCAGGTAGGCATCGTTGACATCGAGGATCTTTCCATCGAGATCGGTCATCCAGAAGCCATCGGCTGCGGCATCGACCACCGCCTGGTACTGGGTCTGGCGCAGATTGAGGTTTTTCAGCAAGGCGTGGCGTTCGCTGACGTCCTGAACCGTTCCCAGGGCAAGCTGGGGATTACCCGCCGCGTCGCGGACGATCTCGACCCGCTCGCTCACCCAGAGATCCCGGTTCTCGGCGACGATATTCAATTCGAGTTCGTAGGGTGCGCCCAGGAGGACCGCAGACCAGGCAGACTGCCGCAACTTTGCTTGGTCCGGCCGCAGATAGCCCGCGAAGGTTTCCGCAGTTAGAGGCGTACCTGGGTCGAGCCCGAGTATCCGATAGAACTCCTCCGACCCGGTCATCGTGCCGCTGGCCAGATCGAGGCGCCAATTGCCGAGGCGCGCGATCGACTGGGCCTTGCGCAGATCGGCTTCGCGTTCGTTGAGGAGGCGCTCGGTATTCTTGAGATCGGTGATGTCCTGCAGGGTTTCGACGACCGCCCAGACTCGGCCTTCGGCGTCGTAGATGGGGGCCGCGTCGAGAATGACGTAGCGGGTCTTGCCGCCCAGATTGCTGAACCAGCCTTCCCCGTGGCTGGAGCCTTCGAGCAGTTGCGACTTGCCTTGCACGGCATAGAGCGAGGCGGCCCGATCGAGGGCGCCGTCGAGGACGAGGTCAGCCATGGTCGGTCTTGGTTGGGTGTAGAACGCGCGCCAGACCTCGGCTTGCCCGGTCATCTCGGCGGCGCTGCAACCGGTGAGGCTTTCGCAGGCGCGGTTCCAGAATGTCACCCGGTGTTCGCGGTCGAGGATGAAGACCGCAACGCTCTGGCTTTCCATGGCCTGGCGCAAGAAGGAATCGCTCTTTTCGGGCATGGGGTCGTCTCCGGATATTGTCACTGCATCTGCGACTCTAGATCGGCAAAGAGGCGTTCGTAGATTTCGATCAGGCTGTCGCGGTCGGCGCTGCCCTTCACCCAGCGTTTGGCCGAGACAATGTCGATCGCATGTTTTTCCGCTTCGCTCAGATTTTCGATCGCAATCGATTCCCCATGCAAGATGGTGTTGGCGTCGGCGCGCGCTTTTTGCGCCATGGCTACCAGACGCATCGATGTCCGCATCGCCTCGGTTCCCCCGCCGATTTCGTTGGCGAGGGCGGTGATTCTGGCGGCGGAAGCGGCAGATCGAGCGAGATCCTGGCCAAATTCGTCGGCAGTGCCGCGGGCGTCGGAAACGGCAGCGCTCAGTTCGCCGATCTGGGCGCAGACCGCCGCCAGGGCATCGGTCATTGCCCCTATGGCCAGGGCGATTTCCTCCGCCGAGCGCTGCGATTGATCGGCGAGTTTGCGGACTTCGTCGGCGACCACGGCGAATCCGCGTCCCGCTTCGCCGGCCCGAGCCGCTTCGATGGCGGCATTCAGGGCGAGGAGGTTGGTCTGTTTTGCGATGCCGTCGATATGGCTGGTCAGTTTCCGGATCGCATCCGCTTTTACCGAAAGGTCGCCCAGGGAATGAACGCTGGACTGGCTCGAGTTATGGGCGCTGCCTAGGGCCGCAGACATCCGCTCGGCCGCCTGGGCCATGGATCGGGCCGACTGGGCGAAGGCCTCGGATTTCGTCCCGGATTCCTTGGCGTCGGCATCGACCCGATTGAGTGCCGAGCCGACGTGATCGATGGCGCGTGAGAGTCCGCTCTCGGAGCGCAGAAAGATGCGCGAGAGCAGGGCGTCCCGGGCTACCGACTCGCGCGCCGATTCGAGGATGTCCAGGAGCGATTGCATGCGCTGGAGAATGTCGGCAAAGGCGCCGTGCAGGCCGGTTACCTGAAGTCGTCGCCAGGGCCGGTCGTGGGACGAGGCCTCCAGCCCGCCGAGGATTTCCCGGAACGCGGTTTCGGTCTGGTCGAGGGCGGAATTGAGATTGACCCGGATCGACTCCAGGGTGGGATCCTCAAAGCGGCGAGGCAACCTTCCGCCCAGCCGGCCCTGACCGATCTCGTCGAGGAGCACGCGGGTTTCGACGAGGGAGCCGTCGGTGCCCGGTCGGCGAAGGAGCGTTGCGACCGCCGCCAGCAAGAGGGGGGGCAGCGCTGCCCAGGGGGACCAGAACGCCCCGCCCAGGCCGATGAGTATCAGCGCGCAGGCGATCCAACGGGAGTCAAAGCGAGAAAACGAGTTGCTCATAGCCCACCCCCGCTTGTTTGAGAAGATCGACCAGAACGGCGGTGCCGGCTCCGATGGCATCGCGGGCGCCGGCAGCCTTTTCCGCATCGACCATGCGACGGTAGACAGGCTCGATGGCATCGACTGCCGCACGCTTGGGGCAGCGGCGGACCGAGGTGTAGCCGACGACCGCGCCGTTGCGGTCGAAATCGGGGGCGATGTGGGTGAAGACCCAATAGTGACCGCCGTCCTTGGACATGTTCTTCACATAGGCGAAGAATTCCTTGCCCGAACCTATGGTGTCCCAGGCCAGTTTGAAGGCGGCCCGCGGCATGTCGGGATGGCGGATGATGTTGTGTTGTGAACCCAGGAGCTCAGCTTCGCTGTAACCCGAGAATTCGATGAAGATCGGGTTGCAGTAGGTGATGATGCCCTTGGGGTTGGTCTTGGAAACGATGAAATCGTTTTCCCGCATCACCCGCTCTTTGCCGGTTGGCGTGATGTCGCGCTTCATGGCCTCTCCTCCTGTGGAGAATCGGGCCATTCTAACGTATCCGCCAAAAGTAGTACGCCCCGTTTCCGGGGCGCAGGGGGCGTCGCTCGAAGACGATTGATCAGAGGATCATGCCGGCGCCGACGGTATTGTTGTTGCTCTCGTCGATGACGATGAAGGCACCGGTACCCCGATTCTCCGTATAGGGATCGACAAACAGCGGCTGGGCCAGCTTGAAATTCACTTCGGCGATGTCATTCATCGCCAGCTTTTCGGCGGGCAGGTTCTCCAGGGTGTTGACGTCCAAACGATGGTCGATGCCGGTGAGCTTGGCTTTGGAATCCCGCGTGGTGTGGCGGATCAGGTAGGTACGGGCACGGTCCAGTGGCGCTTCCGACAGCCAGCAGACGGTGGCGCGGATTTCCTTGACCGCCGCCGGCGCTTCTTCGGTCTTGACGATCATGTCGCCGCGGGAGCAGTCGATCTCGTCGGCCAGGAGCAGGGTGACCGATTGCTCGGTGATGGCTTCGGGAATATCGACGCCGCCGATCTGGATGGCCTTGATCGTTGAGCTCAGGCCGTTGGGCAGGACGGTGACGGCATCGCCCACCTTGATGGTGCCCGACTCGACCCGGCCCATGAAGCCGCGGTAGTCGTGAAGCTCGGGATTGGCGGAATCCTGGGGACGGCAGACGTACTGGACCGGGAAGCGGAATTTTTCGGCGTGCTCGGTGTGGGCGGCGGGGGCGACTTCGAGGATTTCCAGGAGGGTCGGGCCGTCGTACCAGTTCAGGGACTCGCCGCGGTCGACGATCATGTCGCCTTCGAGGGCCGACATGGGCAGGAAGCGGACGTCCTCGATGCCGACCTTGGCGGCAAATTCGAGATAGTCGGCCTTGATCTTCTCGTACACCTCCTGGGAGTAGCCCACCAGATCCATCTTGTTGATGGCGACGACCAGGTGCGGGATGCCGACCAGCGCCGCCAGCTTGGAGTGGCGGCGGGTCTGGGTGAGCACGCCCTTGCGGGCGTCGATGAGGATGATGGCCAAGTTGGCGGTGGACGCCGCGGTGACCATGTTGCGCGTGTACTGCTCGTGGCCCGGGGCGTCGGCGATGATGTACTTGCGGGTGCCGGTGGAGAAGTAGCGGTAGGCGACGTCGATGGTGATGCCCTGTTCCCGCTCGGCCTGCAGGCCGTCGGTGAGGAGCGACAGATCCACGGCCCCCATGCCGCGCTTCTGGGAGGTGCGCTCGATGGCCGAGAGGGTGTCGGCGAGGATGGTCTTGGTGTCGAACAGGAGGCGGCCGATCAGGGTGCTCTTGCCGTCGTCGACGCTGCCGCAGGTCAGGAAGCGCAGCAGGCCGTGGTCTTCAACTTGGGCGGTCATCAGAAGTACCCCTCTTTTTTGCGCTGCTCCATGGAGGCTTCGCTGGTCTGGTCGTCCAGACGGGTGGCGCCGCGCTCGGTGATGGTGGTGGTGGCGGTTTCCAGGACGATCTTCTCGACGGTGTCGGCGTCGGACTCCACCGGCGCCGTGCAGGAAATGTCGCCGACGGTGCGGAAACGCACCTGGAGATCGACGACGGCCTCGCCGGCCTTGGGCAGGTTGGTCAGTTCGCCGCTCATCAGGGGCACATTCACCGGCACGATGGCGCCCTGGCGCAGGACCACCGGGCGGGAGTGGGCGAAGTAGATGGAGGGCAATTCCAGTTGCTCGCGCTCGATGTATTGCCAGACGTCCATTTCCGTCCAGTTGGAGATGGGGAAGGCACGGATGTTCTCGCCCTTGTGGCTCCTCGCGTTGTAGAGGTTCCATAGTTCCGGGCGCTGGTTCTTGGGGTCCCATTGGCCGAATTCGTCGCGGAAGCTCATGATGCGTTCCTTGGCTCGGGCCTTTTCCTCGTCGCGGCGGGCGCCGCCGATGCAGCAGTCGAAGCCGAATTCCTCGATGGCTTCCAGGAGCGTCACCGACTGGTGCTTGTTGCGGGATTCGCCCTCGTGCTTGAGGACGACCGTGCCGCGCTTCATCGAGTCTTCCACCGAACGCACGATCAGGCGCTCGCCCAGTTCGGCTGCCCGCTTGTCGCGGAACTGCACGACTTCCTGGTAATTGTGGCCGGTGTCGATGTGCATCAGCGGGAAGGGGAATTTGCCGGGACGGAAGGCCTTTTCTGCGATGCGCAGCATGCAGATGGAGTCCTTGCCGCCGGAGAAGAGCAGCACCGGGTTGGCACACTGGCCGGCCACTTCGCGCATGATGTGGATGGCTTCGGCTTCCAGCCAGTCCAGGTGGCTGAGCGTGGCGCGGGAGGTCGTTGGGGTCATTGCGGGGAAATCCAGGGGGATGTTGAATGCGCCGCTATTGTAGCAAGGGCTTAATGCTCGATTAAGAACGAGTGCTCATCTTGTTATTCCAAAAACGAATAACTTCAGCACCCAATTGGGCGATGGGCAGCCCGAGTGCCACGCCCTTGCCCGCAAGGCAGCACTCGGTTTGTCGCGGGCGCCCTGCCCAAAAAGGTGCGGGGCGCAGTTTACGCCAAGAGCGGGCCGGTGCCGACTAGAATTGGCCGGCAACATCGGCGGGGAGGGAAGCGAATGAAGATTGCGGTGATGGGCGCCGGCGCCGTCGGCTGCTACTACGGCGGCATGCTGGCCCGGGCGGGCCATGAGGCGGTCCTCATCGGCCGTCCCCGGCACGTGGAGGCGGTGCAGCGCGACGGCCTGTTCCTCGATACCCAGTCCTTTCAGACCCGCGTGCCGGTCCACGCAGCGACGGATGCCAGCAGCGCCCGGGATGCCCATCTTGTCCTGTGTTGCGTCAAAGCCACCGATACCGAACGGGCAGCGGTTGATCTGGCGCCCCACCTGGCCCCGGATGCCGTGGTCTTGAGCCTGCAGAACGGCGTGGACAACGCCGAGCGGTTGCAGCGCATCCTCGGGCGCGAAGTGATTTCGGCCGTGGTCTATGTCGCCACCGAAATGGCTGGGCCGGGCTGGGTCAAGCATCACGGGCGGGGCGAACTGGTCATCGGGCAGGCGGCGGCCGCAGACGAACTGGTCGGGCTGTTTTCCGCCGCCGGGGTGCCGATCGAGATTTCCGCCAACGTGGTCGGCGCCCTGTGGGCCAAACTCATCGTCAACTGCGCCTACAACGCCCTATCGGCCATCACCCGGGTGCCGTATGGCCGGCTTGTCCAGGGGCCGGGGGTTGAGGCCGTGCTGCGCGACGTGGTGCAGGAATGCCTTGCCGTCGCCACGGCCGATGGGGTGACGGTGCCGGGGGATCCCTGGGAGGCGGTGCTGCGCATCGCCCAGACCATGCCCGCCCAGCTTTCGTCCACGGCCCAGGACCTGGCCCGCGGCAAACCCAGCGAAATCGACCACCTCAATGGCCACATCTGCGCCCGGGGCGAGGTCCTGGGCATCCCAACGCCGGTCAATCGGGTGCTCTATGCGACGGTGAAGGCGCTGGAGAGTCGGTAGGGGCCTGGCGAACAGTATGCGGAGAGGCTGGAGAAGGCTAGCCTTGCTAGATTGTGAAGGCCAATTCATGTCCCAAATAGTCATACAAAAACTAGACGAAACGGGCTTAATGTGTATTAAATAGCGCGAATTGCATGTACAAGAAACCAAGAGGGGTGCAGCCGGCTTCAGTCGTTAAGCAGCCTTAACTTGGACGACAATGGGAAAGGCCTTCTTGCCAACCTCACGGGCATAGAGCCGCTTCCCGTTCTTGAGAGTAATGAAGGCCACAAACCGGACTTCGTACCCTTCAGGAACATTGAGAGGGAGCTTCATTTGCTCCATAGGTATCACCCCCTTCCTCCCAGGTGATTCCGTGCGCTAACACGGTTCTGGGCGTTGGGTTCGTGGATACCGACAGCACCTCTTGGTGCCCGCTATGCCCATGTTGGTTTCCTGTTCAGGGGACGCGCCAGCATGGGCATTCCTTTTTTATGCCTCCGCTTACACGGGCATTAAGCAGAGGCCTCTTCAGGTAATTTCATGATCTCCTCCAAGATTCGTTCTTGGTTATTGGGGCGGGGAAGTGGCTACTAGATATAGTTGATCGTAGGCCTAAAATGTCTACCTATAGTGTGTTTTCCACGTCGATTGCCGATAGCTTACCCCATGCGGAAGATAGTTATCCACAGGCGAGGTAAAAATTTCGGCTTGACAAATTTTTTATTTTTTGATTAGGGGATTTGGTTCGCGCCAGGATTCCGACTCTAAACAAGCCCAACTGCAACCCTAAGTCCAAGTAGCGCTTCACCCACGCTCGACGTTACGCCACAGCTTCCCGCGCCCGCTTCGCATCGTCCGGCAGGTAGCGCTGGTAAGATTCCAGATCGCCGTCGAAGGGGGCGATGCCAGACCAGCATGCACAACACCCGAGGGGCCTTCTCTGAGTCCAGGTCAGGGAACGCTTGGATTCCCACAGCGTTGGCGGCTGCAATCGACGATAGGGGGCACCTTCTCTTGGGAGGTGTTGGTTGACCTGCAATCCAGCTCATGAGTTAGAGCTGTGACGTTCTCCCAACCAGCGCAGTAGCGTTTCGTACAATTCTTCCGGCGCCACCGGTTTGGCAATGAAATCGTTCATGCCGGCGGCGAAGCAGGCGCGCCGGTCTTCTTCGAAGGTGTTTGCCGTCATGGCCAGGATGGGCGTCGCGGTATTGAGCGAATCCTGCCGAATCTCCCGGGAC
>SSTA01000275.1 GCA_009469685.1 Azonexaceae bacterium
CGCCCGCCGTGCTGATCGCCTCGTCTAGAGGTCGGGTGGCTTCGAGCGCAAGCGGCAAGTCCTTGAGTGCTCCCGCCAGCCGATGAGTATCGGCGAGGACGTCCGCGGGAACCCGTTCCCTTAAGAGTGCCGCCTTGACGCCGACTATTCCGGCCCTGCGACGCAGGTGATTGGCCAGTGAATCCCGGCCCCGAGGTCGTGCGAGTTCTGCGGCCAGCGCCTTCTCGGAACGGCCGGGAACCAGGTCCAAGTGGAGAACAGCCGGCATCCCGGCGGCCAAGGCATCACGCAGTGGCGCTGCCAGCGCGTAGATCAAGCCGCCTTCAACGCCATGGCGGGTCACCACAAGTTCGCCGGTCAATTTCTTATCGCCATGGCGCGCGCTTACGGTTTTCACCGGATGTCCGGCGAAGCGCTGGCGGAAGGATTCCGACCAGCAGATTTCGAAGCCGCAATTGGCAGGCCGCAACGGAGCGACGTCAATCCCTTGGGCCACGAAACGGGGCACCCAGGCGGCGTCAGAACCCAGGCGGCGCCAGCTCCCGCCGCCCATGGCGAAGACGGTCGCGCCGACCCGGATGCTGCGTTCCCCGTCTGGCGTGGCGAAGCGCAATGCGCCGGCCTCATCCCAACCCACCCAGCGGTGGCGAACATGCAGGCGCACGCCGGAATTGCCCAGACGGCGGAGCCAGGCGCGTAACAGGGGAGCGGCCTTCATCCCGATGGGGAAGACTCTCCCCGAAGTCCCGACGAAGCTCTCGATGCCGAGGCCGGCCATCCAGTCCCGGACCTGTCCGGGCCCAAACGCCGCCAGCGCCGCCGCCAAGGCCGGTCGGGCTTCGCCATAGCGACCCAGAAACGTCTCCTCCGACTCGGCATGGGTGATGTTGAGCCCGCCACGGCCGGCCATGAGGAACTTGCGCCCAGGCGAGGGCATGGCATCGAAAACGTCTACGGCCCAACCCCGGGCAGCGGCTGCCTCGGCAGCCATCAGCCCGGCTGGGCCTCCCCCCACGACCGCCAAAGGCAGCCGCTCAGGGCGCATCGCCCGGCGCAGGCGCGGACGCGTCCTCGAGTGGGCTGACCGTCACCGCCACATCGGGCTCGTGGCTGCCGCCCCCCAGTATGATGCCGCGTAGCGGGGAGGTGTCGCTGAAATCGCGCCCAATGGCCACGGTAATGTGCTCGGTGTCGGGGAGCAGATCGTTGGTCGGATCGAGGTCCACCCAGCCGTCGCCGAGACCGGGGCAGTAGACCGAAACCCAGGCGTGGGAGGCGTCCGCTCCCACCAGGCGGGGACGCCCCGGAGGCGGATGCGTGAGCAGATAGCCGCTCGCATAACGCGCGGAGAGCCCCAGGGAACGCAAGCAGGCGATCATCAGATGGGCAAAGTCCTGGCAGACGCCACGTTTCTTTTCGAGGACTTCGAGGACCGGAGTCGACACCGTGGTGGCCTCGGGATCGAATTGGAACTCGCCATGAATCTTGTGCATCAGGGCGACTGCAGCTTCGAGGAGGGGCCGCCCGGCGGGGAAGCATTCGGCGGCGTAGGCGGCAAATTCGTGTTTCACCCGGACGAAAGGGGACTCGAAGAGGAAGCGAGCCGCCTCGAGATCGTCCCCCTCTGGCGCCAAGCCCCCATAGGCCAGGCGATCGCGAATCACCTCCCAAGGCCGCGACTCCTCGGGGCTTACCCGCGGCAGATGGGATCCGACATCGACGATCATTTCCGAATGGACTGAAAGCGTCTCATGGGGTGACTCGAAACTCACCCACATGACCGGATTGTCGAAAGCATCGCGCCCGAAGCGGCGCCAGGTCGGGAGCGGGTCGATATCGATGTGATGCGACTCGCAGCGCTGCCAGGGAAGATTCCGCGGTGACAGATGCAATTGCTGCTGGGACAGGGAGACAGGCGCTCCGTAATCGTAGCGAGTTTCGTGGACGACGTGATAGCGCGCCATGGTCACAGGGCCAGAGTCTGGCGGCTGACGTCGCCGACGTGGGTGAAGAAGCGCATGGCAAGACGATCGGACAATGCACGTACGGCGGCGACCACCTCGTCGAGACGTTGGGCCAATTCCTCGCACGGGGAACACTCGCGGCATTCGAGAAACGGGATTCCGGCAAAATCTGCGAGATCGGTGCTCCGCAGCGCTTCCCCCGCCGCATTGAGGCGCGGATCGCGAATGTCCCCTAGATCGTGATCCATGCGCTCCAGATAGCGCAGAAGATTCTCGACCTGAAAAGCGACCCCGTGCGGATTGGATCCGTCAAAGACCAGAAGATCGAGGACGGGCAGCAACTCCGGCGGCCGCGAATAGCGGGAGCGGAAGGTGATGATGCTATCCATCAATTCCAGAAGCCATTCCAGCGTACCCGGTGCACGGGCGGACGGCAGGCGGAGAAAGTGCCCCATGGCCGAGGCAAGATATTCCAGACGCTCGATGCGGCGGCCCACGAGAAGAAAACGCCAGCCATCGTCCCGGGTCATGTTATCGACGGCAAACCCGGTCAAGGACGACGACACCAGCAGAACGCGGTCAAGAAAGGCGATGGCCTCGGGCAGCGAGGGGTGCCGCTTTCGCGCCGCCTGCAGATCCCGTTGCAGTTTGTTGAGGGAATGCCAGTGATCGAGGGACAGACGTTCGCGCACATGGGTTGCCGACCACATCAGGGCGCGGATGCTGCAGGCCAGACTCCCGTCTTGGTCGGCATCGTAAATCGATTCGAGCAGCCGATGTTCCGAGTGGTCTTCCGCAGCTTCATCCTCTTCCCGGGTGGGTACGATATCCATTTCCTCGGCCAGTTCCTGAACTGCCGCCAGTGCGGGAGTCAATTCGCCGCCCGCTTCGACCAGGCGGGCAATCACGACGCGCAGCAGCCGCGCCGTGGAATCGAAGCGCTCCGAATAACGACCTACCCAAAAGAGGTTTTCCACCACGCGGGACGACAGATTCGCGCCGCTACGCACCAAGTCTGCGACCCCAAGGGACGATTTGAGCAAGGTAAAGTCGCTGACGTGGCCATCGCTGAGGACCCAGGTGTCTTTGGACGAGCCGCCCCGCTGCATAGAAATGACCATGGCATTGGCGGCGCTCGCCACCCGGGCGAGGCCTCCCGGCATGACCTTGTACCCGCCAGGAGTCGCCACCGCATAGACCCGCAGGCCCACCGCCCGCGCCAGCAAGCGCCGCTCGTGGGCGCGACTCCACGTCGGCGCCTGGGAGAGGTGAACCAGTTCCTGGGCGACATAGGCGTGGGGGCGCGCTTCGATCCGCCGAAAC
>SSTA01000276.1 GCA_009469685.1 Azonexaceae bacterium
GACAACGGCGCCGGGTCTCATGGATTTGCGGTCTACGCCTGTCGGCGCAACTTATCCCGGAGTGGAGATTCATGCCAACATGATCGCCGGGATCATGGATGGCACCCTGCGCCAAAGGCCGTCCTACGTCCTCGGCGCCGAGGTTGTCGAACTGGTTCTGGTCGGAGCTGCTCTGACCTTGCTGCTGCCGCTTCTGTCACCCCTGCGCGCTTCCCTACTGACTGCCGGTGCCTTGACCGTCGTCGTCGCGCTCAATCTTTTCCTCTGGTATGGGGCCGGCATGGTCCTGCCGCTTGCGTCGGTCATCCTGCTCTGCCTCCTGCTCTATGCCCTTAACATGTCTTGGGGCTATTTTGTCGAGTCCAAGAGCAAGCGGCAGTTCACCGAGCTTTTCGGTCAGTATGTCCCTCCGGAACTGGTGGATGAAATGGCGCGCGATCCCGAGCGCTACAGCATGGAGGGTCGCAAGCAGGAACTTACCGTCCTATTCTCGGATGTGCGCGATTTCACGACTATTTCCGAGAGCCTTGACCCGCGGGAGCTCTCGCAGCTCATGAATGAGTACCTGGGGGCGATGACCGCGGTGACCCGCAAGTATCGGGGAACAGTGGACAAATATATTGGCGACGCCATCATGGCCTTCTGGGGGGCTCCCGTCACGGATCCCGAACACGCCCGAAACGCGGTGTTGACCGCCTTGGACATGCAGCGGGAAATGAAGAATCTGCGGGATCCCTTCGTCGCACGCGGCTGGCCGGAACTGCACATCGGGATCGGGATCAATACCGGAATGATGACTGTCGGCGACATGGGGTCGCCGGTGCGTAAGGCCTATACGGTCATGGGCGATGCGGTGAATACGGGGTCTCGCCTTGAGGGCCTGACCAAGGAGTACGGCGTGCCTATTCTTGTCGGAGAAACCACCAAGGCGGCCGTCAAGGACATGGTCTTCCGCGAAATCGACCGAGTGCGGCCCAAGGGCAAGGGCGAGCCTTTGGCCATCTACGAGCCGGTGGGAATCGCCGGAGAAGTGCCAGGCGACCTGCAGGACGAACTCAAGCTCTGGCAGCATGCATTGCGCCTATACCGCTCGCAGGATTGGGATCAGGCCGAATTGCAATTGCACAATCTCAGCCGCCGCGCCCCCGATCGTGCGCTTTACCGGATCTATATCGAGCGGATCGCCTATCTTCGGAACGACCCTCCTGGCCCGGGCTGGGACGGGGTGAGAATCTTCAAGACCAAATAACCATGAAGCTGAGAGTCCTGGGATGCAGCGGCGGAATCGGTGGCAGACATCTGCGGACCACTTCGCTGCTTGTGGACCATGACATCATCATAGATGCCGGTACCGGCGTCGCCGACCTCACCATCGCCGAGCTGGCCATGGTCGACCACGTCTTTCTCACCCATACCCACCTGGATCACATTGCTTCATTGCCATTGATGGTCGACACCGTCGGCGACCGTCGATCGATCCCGCTCACCGTTTACGGCACTGAGGCGGTGCTGACCATACTCCGCAACCATATTTTCAATTGGGCGATCTGGCCGGATTTTTCGGAGATTCCTACGCCCCAGAATCCGTTCCTGCAGTTTCAGGTCATCGAACTGGGCAAGGGCATATCGCTCACGGGGCGCCGCATCACTGCGCTCCCCGTGGATCATACGGTTCCCGCGGTGGGGTATCAGCTGGACTCCGGATCGGCAAGCCTGGCTTTCTCGGGAGATACCGGGATTTGCGATGCCTTCTGGAAGGCCGTCAACAAGATACGCAATCTCAAGCACCTGATCGTCGAATGTGCCTTTTCCAACCGGGAGGAACAGCTCGCTCGGGTTTCCCGTCACTTGTGCCCGAATATGCTGGCCGGCGAATTGCTCAAGCTGGAGCGCGAGTGCGAAATCTACATTACGCATCTGAAGCCGGGCCAGATTGAGCTGACCATGGAGGAAATCGAAGATTGCCTAGGCAACTTCAAGCCGCGCATGCTCCAGAACAATCAGGTTTTCGACTTCTGATGCGATGAAGGCCGATATTCTCGGGCGCCTGGAGCCGATTTCCAGCCTTTCCCCGGA
>SSTA01000041.1 GCA_009469685.1 Azonexaceae bacterium
AAAGTTCCGCGGAGCGTTGTTCGATTTCCTCGGGCAGATGAATGCGGGCTGGACTCGCCTTGGCCAGCATTTCCGAGGCCGGGATGCCGAGCATCCTTTCGGCCCCCCGATTGAACAAGGTGATCGTGCCTTCCGGGTCGGTGGCAATGACGCTCACCTCGGTGGCGCCGGCCAGAATCGCCTGCTTGAACTGTTCCCTGGCGCGGATTTCCGCTTCCGGATTGCGCAGGTTGCGGGTCGCCTGAGCGGCGTAGGCCATCGCCCAGTGCCGCTGGATCAAAAGAAGAAAGACGCCGGTAGCGAGCAGCAGGGAGATGGTCAGTCCGCCGGCCAGGATCAGTGTCGGCTCGGTGATCGCGTCTCCATCTGCGTTCGGCAGGGCGAATTCGAGACGCCAGGTCCGGTAGCCGAAGGACAGTTCGTGCTCGGTGGTCAGCAGGGCGTTCTTCCAGCTGAACTTCGGTCGCGTATCGTGAAAGGGCGTCGGTTCGGCTTCGTTTCCGGTGTCGAAGACCCGCAGGACCATATCCTCGACTAGAGTCTTCGCCGTCGTCTCGAGAAACTCGGGCATGCGATAGGCGGCGAATACGACGCCGAGCAGCGCCGACTGGCGCTCGCCGACATTGGCTATCGGCGCTCCCGGGCGATAGACGGGGCGGAAGAGGAGGAAACCCGGTTCGCGATTGCCATCCCGGTCATGGACCAGGATGGTGCGTCCCGATACCACTACGTCATCAACTCGGGTAGCGAAATCTATACCTTCCCGCCGCACTGCCTCCGAATAGAGATCGAAGCCCCGCGCGCGCATGACCACCTCGCTTCCGGCGGCAAGATAGACGACCGGAAACAGGGTCCGGCCTTCGGTCTCCGGGAAGATGCGAAAAGAGGCGTCACCGTCCCGCCGGTGGATTTGCGCCATGGCGCGCGGCAACGCGTCGCGGGCAATCCGGGGGGCGTATCCGTAACCCACCATTCCCGGGAGATGGCGATAGGCGTCGGTGCGTGCGGCGTAACGGGACCACTCTTCGGCGGAAATATCTTCGCTACTTGCGAAATAGGCGCTGACGGTCCGCAGGAACTGGGCATGAAACTGCAGGCGCTCCCGCAATTCATACGTCACCTGGGCGGCGCCGCGCTGGAAATTGAGATTGCGCTCCTCTTCGAGGGCCAGCCTTCTGTGTTTGGAGTAGATGCAGGTCAGCGCCGCGAGACCGACGAACAGGGCCAGCGGGATGACCCAGCGTATGCGGGACGAAGGTGGCGGGAAGGAGAACGAGGTGGGAAGTTTCATGGGTGGGCGCGACGAATTCCATTATGTTAGCAGCGCTTCATGCGCTGCCTGAGGTCTCCTCCCTTTGTTGCAATGACCACAGTCGGGCATAGGCGCCGTCGGCGGCGAGGAGATCGGAATGATTGCCGCGCTCGACGATGCGGCCCCCGTCCATCACCAGAATGGCGTCGGCGTTCATGACGGTTGATAGCCGGTGGGCGATCACCAGGACGGTTCTACCCTGGGCGGCCAGTTCGAGTTGTCCCTGGATGGCCTTCTCGGTGTGCGAATCGAGGGCGGAGGTGGCTTCGTCGAAAACCAGCAGGGGAGGATTCTTGAGCAGCGTCCGGGCGATGGCGACCCGCTGCTTCTCTCCGCCAGAGAGTTTGAGACCCCGCTCCCCCACCCGGGTCTCGTACTTCTGCGGGAGCGATTCGATGAAATCGTGGAGTTGGGCTGACCGCGCGGCGGCGATGACCTCCTCCCGCGAGGCTTCCGGTCGGCCGTACTGGATGTTGTAGAAGATGCTGTCGTTGAACAGCACCGTATCCTGGGGAACGATACCGATCGCGCTGCGCAGGCTGGCCTGCTTCAAGCTGCGCAAGTCGTGGCCGTTGATTCGCACCGCGCCGGCCGTGACGTCGTAGAAACGGAAGAGCAAGCGGGCCAGAGTCGATTTTCCCGCCCCGGACGGTCCCACGACCGCCACCGTCTGGCCGACTTCGATGCTGAAATCGACACCGTCGAGTATCGTCCGTTCAGGCTCGTAGGCGAAACCCACGGACGCGAATTCCACCCGCAGCGGCCCGGGTGGCAGCTCCCGGGCATCGGGTGCGTCGGCGATCTCCCGGTGTTCGTTGAGGAGTCCGAACATGCGCTCGATGTCGGTGAGGGCCTGGCGGATTTCCCGGTACACCATGCCGAGGAAATTGAGCGGCGTGTAGAGCTGGATGAGGAAGGCGTTGACCAGAACCAGGTCGCCCAGGGTCATCGTACCCGCCACGACCCCCGCGGCGGCCCGCCACATCATGGCGGTGACCCCAGTGGCGATGATCGCCTGCTGTCCCAGGTTGAGGACGGAAAGAGTGGTCTGGCTACGGGTGGCCGCGTCTTCCCACTTGAGCATCTGGGCGTCGTAGCGCCGCGCCTCGAAGTCTTCGTTATTGAAATATTTGACCGTTTCGTAGTTGATGAGGCTATCGACGGCCCGGGTGTTGGCGGCGGAGTCCGACTCGTTGACCGCCCGCCGGATGTCGATGCGCCAGTTGCTCACCTTTACCGTGAACACGACATAGGCGGAGATCGAGATCGCTGTGATCAAGACGTAACCCAAGTCGTAGCGGACGAAGAGAATCCCCAACACGAGGCTGATTTCGACCAGGGTCGGCAGGATGGAATAAAGGCTGTAGGAAATGAGACTACCGATCGACCGCGTGCCCCGCTCGATGTCCCGCGAAACGCCACCGGTCTGCCGCTCGAGATGGAAGCGCAGAGCGAGGGCATGGAGGTGACGGAAGACTTCCAGGGCCACTTGGCGGACCGCCTGCTGGGTCACCCGGGCAAAGAGGATTTCCCGCAGCTCGGTGAACAGCGAGGTGGAAAAGCGCAGGGCGCCGTAGAGCAGCAAGAGTACCGCCGGCAGCGCTAGAACTTGCTGCGGGCCGGAGAGATCGTCGATGACCTCCTTGAATATCAGTGGAACCGAAACATTGGCCACCTTGGCCCCGACCAGGCAGGAAAGGGCAAGCACGACCCGCAGCCGATAGCGCCACAGATAGGGCAGGAGCGTCTTCAGGGTGGGCCAGACGTGCAACTGCTTGAGGGGTGTTCCGACCGGCGGGCGGGGAAGGGCGGTGGTTCGGCGCATGGGTATCCCTGGGGAAAGATTCGCCGAGTATAGGAAAAGTCCGACACTTCCGGGAAAATCACCGAGTCACCAACAAAATCCTGTGCGCCGTGGATCATCTTGCCCAATTGCCTGCCGTCGAACCGACCCTGCGGGTCATGCCCATGCCTGCCGACCTCAACCAGTACGGCGACGTCTTCGGCGGCTGGGTCATGGCTCAGGTCGACGTCGCGGGAGCCATTCCCGCTTTGCGCCGCGCCCAGGGCCGGGTGGCGACGGTATCGGTCAACTGCTTCCAGTTCAAGCAGCCGGTGTCGGTGGGCGATGTCGTGAGCTTCTACGCCCGCATCGTCCGGGTCGGGAAGACTTCCATTACCGTCGACGTCGAAGTCTATGCCCAGCGCAACTATGCCGATCCCATTACGGTTCGTGTGACGCAGGCGCAACTGACCTACGTCGCCATCGATTCGGGCGGGGAAAAACGGGACGTTCCCCCCGAAAGTGCGTAAAATTAGGCTATTGCCTTGGTTTTACGATATTCGGGGAGAATTCCGTTGAACGCCTTTCGCCTGCGCCTCCTGCCGGCCTGCCTCCTGGCGGCCTTTTCGGGAACCGTCGCCGCGGCCGGGTTCCAGCTTTGGGAACAGAACGCCAGCGGCATCGGCACCGCCTACGCGGGTTCCGCCGCCATTGCCGACAATGCCAGCACCGTATTCTTCAATCCCGCCGGGATGACCCAACTGAGTGGCGTTCGGGCTTCGGTGGGGATTTCGGCCGTCGGACCGAGTTTCGAGTTTCATGATCGGGGATCCTCCGGAACCGGCTTGTTGACTGGACTTTCGGGATCGGACGGAGGCAATGCCGGCGGCTGGTCCGCGGTTCCCAACGCTTATCTGACCTGGCAGCTTTCGCCTCAATGGTTCGTTGGCCTGGGGATTTCCGCGCCCTTCGGCTTGTCCACCGACTACGATGACGGCTGGATTGGCCGCTTCCATTCGCTCAAGGCCGACATCCGTACCGTCAACCTCAATCCGTCTGTGGCCTTCAAGGTCAACGACAAGGTTTCCCTCGGGTTTGGCGTCAATTACCAGAAGATAGACGCCAAACTGACCAATCTGACGCATATCGGCGTCCCGGTCTCGTCGGAACTGAAGGGTGACGACACGGCCTGGGGCTGGAATGCCGGGGCGCTCTTCACCCTGTCGCCGGCGATGCGGGTCGGCATCTCCTACCGTTCCGCGGTGCACTATACGGTCGATGGCGATCAATCGGTCGGTGCCTTGAAAATCCCAGCCCAGACCAAGGTTGAACTGCCGGATACCTTCGTGCTGTCGGTCTGGCAGCAGGTTTCCGACCGTTGGGAGGCCATGGGCGACTTGTCCTACACGAACTGGAGCGTTTTCGACCGCGCCGACATCGTGCGCAAGAGCAATGGCAGCCTTCTCGGGTCCGAAAGCTTCGACTACCGGGATTCCTGGCGCTTCGCCTGGGGTGCCGCCTACAAGGCGAGCGAGGCCTGGAAGATCAAATTCGGTATTGCCTACGACCGCACGCCGACGACGAATTCCGACCGCTCGGCGCGGGTTCCGGACAATGACCGCGTCTGGTTGAGCATCGGCGGTCAGTGGAAGCCCACGCGGGATTCGGCGGTCGATTTCGGCTACGC
Organism: Azonexaceae bacterium; assembly: GCA_009469685.1. The sequence goes on from SSTA01000041.1 coordinate 4,783, forward strand.
CTATCTTTACCTGCGTGACCCGTCGATCAACCAGACCAAGACGCTGCCTACCGGAACCGCCACCTTGCGCGGCCGCTACGACGACAGTGGTCACGTCCTGGGCGTCCAGTATTCTCAAGGATTCTGACCGGCGGTCGAGGCCGGGAGGAGGCGCTTGATTCTGGACCTGGGGGGCGAGATGTTCGGTTGGCGCGAGGCCGTCGTCGGACTCATCGTTGCCGTCGCCCTCTACATGCTTTTCGTTTTCTGGCGCATGCGCCGTCTTTCCGGCAAGGAGAGGGGTGACCAGATGGCTCCGCAAGCCGAGCCGCCAGCGGTCGCCGAAATACCCCCGGTTCCGGGGGAAGAGGGCGAAGCGACGGAGCCGGCCGAAACGCCCGGGGCGTGGAATGAGGCGCCCGCCCAGTTGGCCCGGAGCTCGGTGGCCGAGGGGTTGGAGGCTGAGGTGCTGCTCCTGCGCGATGAAGTCGACGCCTTGCGCGGCGAACTCGCGGCCCTGCGCCGCGATCTCCATGCCGAAATCGCCCACATGCGAGCGGCGCAGACCGTTTCCCCACTCTACAACGATGCCATGCAGATGGCCAACGCCGGCCACAGCGCTTCCGCCATCGCAGAGCGCTGCGGCATTTCCCGCGCCGAGGCCGATCTCGTCGTGGCGCTGGTGCATGGCCAACGTTCCTGACTTTCGAAGAAGATGCCGATGACCGAAGACAATGCCGGGGCCGCGGAACTGCGTGGCAAATTGATCAAGCGACTGGCGGTGGCTGGGGGCCTGGTGGCGGTCCTCCTGGGGGTCCTCGCTTTTTTCGATCGCCTGGTGAGCGCTCCCGACGAGCCTGAGGCGTCGGTCTATTCTCAGCCGGTGCCGGTTCCTCCGAAAAAGGAACTGACCCAGCCGGTCAAGGGCACTGAACCTGCAGCTCCGGAAAAGACCGAGCCTGCGGCCCCGGCGCCTCCGCCACTGGAGGCTCCTGCCAAGCCGGAAGTTGCGGCCCGTCCGGATCTTCCCGCCCCGGCTCCGACGTCCTCCGCGCCGGCGGTCAGGCATGCACCGGTGGAACCTGCTGCCCCTCCGCCGGTTCCCGAAGGGACCGGTAATCCGACGCCGGCAAGTCCCCCGGCGGCGCCTCAGGCCTCTCATTCAACTCCAGCTCCTGCGGGGTCGCCTGCGCCGCGGACCCCCCAGGCAGCGCCGGGCTATGTCCTCCAGGCGGGCGTCTTTGCGAGTGCCCAGCGAGCGGAGGAATTGCACGCCAAATTGAGCCTGGCGGGGATCCCGTCGACCCTGGAGGCCCGCGTTCAGGTCGGGCCGTTCAAGACTCGCCAGGAGGCGGAGGCCGCTCGAGCGAAGCTGAAGGGCCTGGGCATCGAGCCTATCCTGATTCCGCCCTCAGGCCGGCGCTAGAGCCCTTCTTCCAGAGACTTTCGCAGACGCTTGGCGAAAACGGACATTTCCTTGGCCGCCTGAACGTCGCCTTTGGCGGTGGCGACCTCGATTCCCATTTCGTAGGCGGACACGGCGGCAGCCGGATCTCC
>SSTA01000277.1 GCA_009469685.1 Azonexaceae bacterium
CGATCTCTCCCGGCGCCTGGGCGAAGCGGCCGCAACGGCCTTGCGCCGGGTATACCTGCGTTTTGCCACCCTGCTGCAGCGCGCGGAGTTCGAGCCCGCCGACCTGCCCGTCGCCCCCGAATCTGTCGGGCATGGCGTCAGTGAAATGCTGGCCGCCCAGGGCGGCGGCATGGCGCGCTGGCAGCCCCTGCTCGAACGCCTCGAACCGGCCCTCGCTGAAGCATTGCCCCGCGCCTACCGGGAAATTGACGAATTGCTGGCCAACCAGGGAGTCGAACCGGCCCAGATCGCGGGTCAGCCTTCCGCCGCCAGCAGACCCCGGGAACCCGTGGCGCGGCCGGCTGGCTCTGGCACAGGCGTTGCTGCAAACCCGGCAGCGGCTTTGCAGGCAGCCCTGCTCAGGCATCACAGTGCCCACTTGTCAGCTCCCGGGGACGTCGCGGCAACCGGTGCCAACGCCGCAGCCACCGTGATACCCGTCGAACTCCTGAATCAACTCGTCGCGCGGCTCGAGGCCCTGGAACAGAGCGACAGCCCGGTAGCTCCGCAAAGCGTCGCGGCGGCGCTGCGGGCCGGCCCCCTGGGCGTCGCGCCCGAACGCCCGGAGGCGGCGACCATCGACGCCCTGGCCCTGGTTTTCGAAGCGATCTTCGCCGACCCCGATCTCCCCGAGCCGGTAAAGACGGCCATCGCCGGCCTCCAGATTCCTGTTCTCAAGGCAGCGCTTGCCGATCCCGGCTTCTTCGACAGCGCCGAACATCCCGCCCGCCGCCTGCTCGACCGCATGGCAACGGCCGCCTTTGGATTGCCGCGGGATACCCATGGGGACCACCCGGTCTGCGAACGGCTGACCGAAATGGCGGCCTATCTGCGCGGCCACGACGATGGATCGCCGGCGATATTCGAATCCTCCGTCGCCAAGGTCGACAGCGTGATCGAGCGCCGTGCCGAGCAAGCTCGTCAATCTGCCGCCGCCTATCTCCCTCTCGTGGAAGACGCGACCCGCCGGAGGGCTGCAGCCCGCAAGGCCCGGGAGGTATTGGCCAGCCTGGTCAGCCCCGACCTGCCCGCCCCCATTGCCGAATTCCTGCTTGGCCAATGGGCTCTCCATCTCGAAAAACTGCTGGTCAGCGAGGGCGAAGCCTCGCCGGCGGTGGGACAAGCCCTCCAGGTGGCCCACGACCTGATCTGGAGCGTCCGCCTCAAGGAGTCCCCCGAAGAGCGACGGCGTCTCGCCCAGGGCGTTCCCGCCCTCTTACGGGCCATCGGCGAAGGCTTGGACGGACTGGGCATCAGCCAAGCCGAACGCGCCCCCTTCCTCGATGCCTGTTTTGCCTTGCAGACGGCGGCCATCCGAACCACACCGGAATCGACCGACCACACCGCGACCGACGTCGGGTATGCCGTTCCCGCGACCCTGGCGAGCGAGGCGGTACTGCCGACCCTGGAAACCTGCGCCGCAGCCGGCCTGACCCTGCAGGTGCTCGATCTCCCGGGACGTACTCCGGACGCGCAACTCCTCGCTTCCCCCCCGTGGGCTCCGGGCGAGTGGATCGACCTCACGCTCCCCGATGGACAGGCGGTGCGCGGCCACTTGGCCTGCCTGACCCCAGACGGCTGGCCGTTGTTCATCAATCCGGCCTGGGATCATGCCCTGACCGTGTCGCCCCTGGTGCTCGACCGCCAGTTGCGCAGCGGCGAAGCGGCGCGCGCCGAAGCCCGGTCGCTGTTCGATGCCGCAGCCACCCGCGCCCTCGCCGGAACCGCCGGCTGACCGGGGTCAGCGCAGGGAAAAATCGACCCGGCTTGGGCTGGCCTTGGGGTCCGCCTTGGCGTCGCTCCCCACCTTGGGCGGCAGGAGAAATACCCGTTCCATGGGCACCTTGCCCTGGTCCACCAGCCAAGCCTGCACCACTTCGGCGCGGCGCTGGGCCAGCTGGCGGATGTCGTCCTCCCCTGCAGGCAGGTTCGCCATCATGAGCTTTTCCATTTCCTCAACCGGCAAATCCTTCTGCATGCCGATGAGGTTGCGGGGTTTGGGAAATTTGGCGTCCTTGTAGGCGCGCTTGAGGAATTCCGGATACTCCTCCGGTTTGAGTTCGACGCTGTCCGCCGACCCTCCCTCGATGCCCTTGCGCGCCAGTTCCCGCAGCTTCTCCGCACGCACCGCCCGGTCCAGGGCGGCCCGCTTCATCCCTTCGCGCTCGCTTTCGGGATCTGCCCTTCCGCTGACTTCGAGATTCAACGCCGGCCGGTCGGCCATGGCCTTGGCCAGGGCTTCGAGGCGCTTGACCGCAGCCGGGGTCAGCACGGCACGACCCGGGTCGAAATCGACCATCGACAGTTCCTCGCCCCCGCCGAACAAGGAAGCGATCAGCGTGAAGGGCGAAGTGACCGCCTTGACGAAGAGGTTGACGATGACTCGGACGACGATGCCGCCCAGGGAGAATTGCGGATCGTCCAGGGAGCCCGAAATGGGAAGATTGATGTCGATTTCCCCCCGCCCGTTCTTGAGCAGCGCGACGGCCAGCTTGACCGGCAGGCTGGTGGCATCCGGACTCTCCACCTTGTCGCCGAAAGTGAGCTGATCGAGGAAAACCCGGTTTTCCGCATTCAGCTGGTTATCGGCCAGCTTATAGGTGACGTAGAGGGAAAGTTTGCCCTTGTCGATCGCGTAACCGGCGTACTTGGCCGCGTAGGTCGACAGCGTGGTGAGGTCGACCCCGCGAATCTCGCCCTTGAGATCGAGGGCCGCCTTGGCGGCCAGGGGATTGAGCTTGGCGATCACCTCGACCGGCGCCGCATTGCCGTAACTGCCACGCAGTTCAAGATCGGCCAGGGTATCGGCACGGGACGAAAGGCCTGACACGCGACCGACGATCCGGGTGACGTTGACGGTGTAATTCGGTTTGACGAAGAAATCGGAGAAATTGATCGTACCGTTCTGCAG
>SSTA01000278.1 GCA_009469685.1 Azonexaceae bacterium
CAGCAGCTGGTCAATGAGCTGCCGCCCTCGCCCCTCGTCAAGGCAGCGGAGATCGCCGGTGCCGGATTCATCAACTTCCGCCTCGAAACGGGGGCCAAGACGGCAGCTGTGCAGGCCGTCCTCGCCGCCGGCGCCGATTATGGCCGCTCGACCCTGGGCGGGGGACGCAAGATTCAGGTCGAATTCGTCTCGGCCAATCCCACCGGACCGCTCCATGTCGGCCACGGCCGCGGCGCCGCCTACGGCGCCTCCCTCTCCGCCCTCCTCGCCTTCGCCGGTTGGGACGTGACTCGCGAGTACTACGTCAATGACGCCGGACGGCAGATGGACATCCTGGGGCTCTCGACCTGGCTCCGCTATCTCGACCTCCAGGGGGTCACGGTAGCCTTCCCGCCCAATGCCTACCAAGGCGACTACGTGCGGGAGATGGCGAAGCAGATGGTCGCGGCCCACGGCGGCCAGTTCGTGCGCTCCGCAGAAGATGTCCTCGCCGGCACCCCGGGGCTTCCCCCTGCCGACCGGGCTGACGACGAGGCCAAGAACCAGCGGGAATTGCATCTCGACGCCCTGATCGCCCGCGCCAAGGATCTCCTGGGCCCCGACTGGTCCTACGTCCACGCCCATGCCCTCTCCGAGCAGTTGGCGGACTGCCGCAACGATCTGGAAGAATTCGGCGTCGAGTTCGAAGTGTGGTTCTCGGAAAAGGCTCTCTACGACACTGGCCTGGTCGCCCGCTGCGTCGACCTGCTGGAGAAGAAAGGGCACCTCTACGTCCAGGACGGCGCCAAGTGGTTCAAGTCCACCGCCTTCGGCGACGAAAAGGATCGCGTCGTCCAGCGGGAAAACGGCCTCTACACCTATTTCGCTTCCGATATCGCCTACCACCTGAACAAATACGAGCGGGGCTTCGAAGAGATCATCAACATCTGGGGCGCTGATCATCACGGCTACATCCCGCGGGTGAAGGGCGCCGTCGCCGCCCTGGAATTGGATCCGGCCCGGCTGCATGTGGCCCTGGTCCAGTTCGCCGTCCTCTACCGCAACGGCCAGAAGGCGTCCATGTCCACCCGCTCCGGCGAATTCGTCACCTTGCGGGAACTCAGGCAAGAGGTGGGCAACGATGCCTGTCGCTTCTTTTACGCCTTGCGCAAATCCGACCAGCACCTGGATTTCGATCTTGATCTCGCCAAGAGTCAGACCAATGAAAACCCGGTCTACTACGTCCAGTACGCCCACGCCCGCATCTGCTCGGTGGTCGCCCAGTGGGGCGGGGATCTCGCCGAGTTGGCGCAGGCCGACCTCGGCCGCCTGGAAAATCCGCGGGAACTGGTGCTGACCAACAAGCTGGCCGAATTTGCCGATATCATTAATACTGCCGCCAAGGATCTCGCCCCCCACCAGATCGCTTTCTACCTCAAGGATCTGGCCGGCGAATTCCACGGCTGGTACAACGCCGAACGCATGCTGGTGGACGACCCCGGCCTGCGCGACGCCCGGGTGGCTTTGGCTGCCGCCGTGCGCCAGGTGATCCGGAACGGGATGGCCCTGCTCGGTGTGTCCTGCCCAGAATCGATGTAAGGAAGCATCATGACCCGCAATGCCAAGCCCCGCAAAAACAAGGCCACCGCTCGGAAATCCGGCGGTGGCACCCTGGTTGGCATGTTCATCGGCTTGGTCCTGGGAGTAGGCATCGCCGCCGGCGTGGTGTGGTACCTGAACAAGTCGCCCATGCCCTTCCAGAACGCCAAACCCCAGCCGCCGCGACCGGAGGCTGCCATCGGACCGGACGGCAAGCCGGCCCAGCCCATTGCTCTGCCGGGCAAACCCGGCGATCCGGCACCCGAAAAGCGCTTCCAGTTCTACGACATCCTCCCCGGCAAAGCCGAGGCGGTTCCCGACAAGGCTGCCCCCAGACCGGCCGAGACCAAGGAAGCCAAGAAGGAAGAGCCTCCCCGGGAAGAGCCCAAGCAGACCCTCTTCATCCAGGCCGGTTCCTTCAGCGCCGCCCAGGATGCCGACAACCAGAAAGCCAATCTCGCGTTAATGGGACTTGAGGCGACGGTGCAGCAGGTCATGGTCCAGGACAAGACCTACTACCGGGTGCGCCTCGGACCATTCTCCCGCCCCGAGGAAGCCAGCAAGGTCCGCAGCGAACTCGCGAAATCGGGAATCGAAGCCTCTCTCGTCAAGAACAAGGAGTGATGATGAACCTCAACCGCCGCGACGCCGTCCGCGTCCTTATCGGTGGCGCCCTCGCCGCCAGCCTTCCCGCTTTGGCCCAGGACTCCCGCCCCGAAGTCATCACCATCGAGCCTCCCCAGCCCACCGACAACCCCGGGAAGATCGAGGTGCTCGAATTCTTCAGCTATGGATGCCCCCACTGCGCGGAGTTCTATGCGCCCTTGAGCGCCTGGGTCGCCAAGCAGGGTCCAGACGTCGTCGTCCGCAAGGTGCCGATCACCTTCGGCCGCGCCGCCTGGGTCAACCTGGCACGCCTGTACTACGCGCTGGAGATCACCGGGGACATCGCCAAGCTTGACGGCGAGGTGTTCAAGGCCATCCACGTCGAGCGCATCAACCTGTTCGACGAAAAGACCGTCAATGAATGGGCGGCCAAGAAGGGCGTCGATCCCAAGAAGTTCAACGAGGCGTTCAATTCCTTCGGCGTCCAAAGCCGGGTCAAGCGCGGCGACCAGATGGCTCAGACCTACCGCATCCAGGGTGTTCCCGCCCTGGCCATCGATGGACGCTATCTGATCGGCGAAAGGCACTTGGCCAACGCCGACCGTCTCATCGCCCAGGTCCGTTCTCAGAAGAAGAAGTAGGCTTCGGGGCGCGGTCGCGGGAAGGTCCGGTCGACACCCCAGGCTCTAGGGTGAGCATCCCTGTGACAGCCACCGTCTTTCTCACCGGAGCCTCGTCGGGAATCGGCGAGGCTCTCGCCAGGCACTATGCCGGCCAGGGCTGCCGGCTGGGCCTCACTGGACGAAGGGAAGACGCCTTGGCCGCGCTCAACGCGCGCCTGGGCGGCAACCATCTCTGCTATCCCCTCGACGTCACCGATGCTCCCGCCCTCGCCGCAGCGGCGATGGATTTCATCGCCCGCTGCGGCGTTCCGGATATCGTCATCGCCTGCGCCGGAGTTTCCGTCGGGACCCTGACCGAATGTGCCGAAGACTTGTCCGTTTTTCGGCGGGTCATGGACACCAACGTCTTCGGCATGGCAGCCACCTTTGCCCCATTCATCCCCGCCATGCAGGCC
>SSTA01000005.1 GCA_009469685.1 Azonexaceae bacterium
GCATCGCCCCTCGGAGACGGGGGGCGTGGATTGAAACCGCCTGCGCTGATGAAGGCCCTTCCCAGCGTCTCGCCCGAACCACAGCCGGCCTGATTCGCGCCCAGGGCCATACCCGGGCCTAGTGGTACACCTGGGCGAATTTCGGGGCAGCGGTGGAGGAGAGGGAACGGGCGGGCTGGTCAGCGGCCGGTGATGGCCCAGGTGCTCATACTACCGAGCAGGCGCACGGCCAGGATGATCAAGAGCACAAAGGCGACGCCAGAAAGCCGATCCGCCGCGCCAAGATGGCCGAGGATGAAACACAGCGCGATGCCGAGAATGAGGGCGCGGTCAAAGGCGATTTTCATGGATTGAGTAAAGCGCATGGTGGACAAGCGCTCGCTCGGGAGCCGGTTTTCGGCCTGCCCTGGCAAGGCGCGGGCAGGGCTGGAGCGACACCCCCCGGAAACGGGCGGCGCGGATTGAGATTGCGGCCATTGGCGTTCCCTCTGGCGCTGTTGCAGCGCGCCCTGCCTATTAAGGCCAGCGCGATGGCCCGACTCCGGGACGCCCGTAACCTTGTCTCGCGACCAAGCGGGTTTCAAATCGACAGATTCGCCCGGTTCCCTGGACACGCGCCTAAGCCCAATCCCAAACCTGCTAAGATGCACCCCTCGCTGCATTGCACCATAACAACATTCCGTCCCCATGTCCTCGACTCCCCCTGACCGCATGACCCCCATTGAGCGCCGGGCGGGCGCTTCGCTGGCTTCGATCTTCGCCCTGCGCATGCTGGGGCTGTTCTTGATCCTGCCGGTGTTCTCGGTGTATGCGAAGACCCTTCCCGGGGGCGGCGATCTGACGATGGTGGGGATCGCCCTGGGTGCGTATGGATTGACCCAGGCGATTTTTCAGATTCCCTTCGGCATTGCTTCGGATTTGTGGGGGCGCAAGCGGGTGATTGCCGCGGGTTTGGTGCTCTTCGCCTTCGGCAGTTTTGTCGCTGCAGCGGCGCCCGATATCGGCTGGATCATCGTCGGCCGGGTGATCCAGGGCGCTGGGGCGATTTCGGCGGCGGTGACGGCTCTGGCGGCGGATTTGACCCGGGAGGAGCACAGGACCAAGGTGATGGCCATGATCGGCTCGTCGATCGGGCTGGTGTTTGCGCTCTCCCTGGTGGGCGCGCCGGTGCTTTACGGCTGGATAGGCATGGCGGGTTTGTTCGTCATGACCGGAGTGCTGGCCCTCTCGGCCATTGCCTTGCTCTTTGTGGCGGTTCCGGAGCCGCCGCCGGTGGCGGGGCACGAGAAGCTTCCGTTTGGCCGGGTCTTGTTCGACGCGGGTCTCTTGCGGCTCAATTTCGGCATTTTCTCCCTGCACATGATGCAGATGGCCATGTTCGTGGTGATTCCCCATGCCCTGGTCGGGGCCGGGGGCTTGCCGGCGGCGGAGCACTGGAAGGTCTATCTTCCGGCGGTGCTGGTGTCGTTCGTGGTGATGGTGCCGGCGATCATTTCTGCCGAACGGGGGGGCAAGATGCGTCCCGTCTTCTGCGGGGCGGTCGCGCTCCTGGTGGCGGTCCAACTGGGCTTCCGTTTCTTTGGCGACGGGCTTTGGGGTTTGGGGGTGTGGCTGCTCGCCTTCTTCGTGGCTTTCAACATCCTGGAGGCAAGCTTGCCCTCCCTGGTGTCGAGAACGGCGCCCCCCACGGCTAAGGGTGCGGCGCTCGGCGTCTATAACACGACCCAGGCGCTGGGGCTTTTTGCCGGGGGAGCGGCGGGAGGTTTCCTAGCCCAGCGTTTCGGCGATAATGCCGTCTTTGTCGCGTGCACCGGGGTCGGATTGGCCTGGCTCGGGGTGGCGGCATCGATGAAATTTCCGCCCCGGCGCAGGCCGGCGGCAGCGCATATCTAAGGGGGAGAGCACTCATGGCATCGGTCAATAAGGCGATCATCATCGGCAATCTCGGGAAGGATCCCGAAGTCCGGTACACCGCGAGCGGCGAGGCAATGTGCAATATCACGGTGGCGACCACCGAGAGCTGGAAGGACAAGGGCAGCGGCGAGAAGAAGGAACTGACCGAGTGGCATCGCATTTCCTTTTTCGGCAAGTTGGCCGAGATCGCCGGGCAGTATTTGAAGAAGGGTTCGCAGGTCTATGTCGAGGGGAGCATCCGCACCCGCAAGTGGACCGACAAGGACGGCCAGGAGCGCTACACCACGGAAATCCGGGCGGACGAAATGAAGATGCTCGGAAGCCGCCAGGGCATGGGTGCCCCGATGTCCGATGCGGGCGGCGATTCTTCCGGAGATTTCGCGCCGGCGCCGCGCAAGGACAAGCCCAAGCCTTCCTTCGACGATCTGGGCGACGATATCCCCTTCTGAGGCGGGTCAGGCCGGCGCGACCCCGGCCTTGGGGAACTAATGGGTGGTTTCGGGCTGGGGGAGCCGCTGCCGGACTTCCGTCAGGAAGCGCTCGTTGAGTTCTGCAAGCTGCGCGGCTTCGGCCCAGGCGGCCGGATCGGCGGCCCGGGCGAGCTGGTCCGTGCGGTTGGCGAGATCGACCGCGGCAGGCACGAGCAGGTTGCCGTAGACGCCCTTGAGGGTGTGGGCCAGTGCGCTTAGGCCTTCGAAATCCTCCCGGGCGGCGATTTGCCGCAGGTCTGCCGAGACGTTCCCATAGCTCAAGTCAAATTGCTCCAGCAGGCGCTGGACGAATTCCCGCTTGCCGCGGAAGCGGGTTTCCAGGGCGCTCCAGTTCAGCAGCCCTGAGGAAGGTGGGCCTTCCGCGGGGGCGGAGGGGGATGGGGCTGCGTCGCCCGGTGCGGGATGGGCGTAAACGTTTGCCGCTTTGCTGCCGACGAGGTCGGTTACCGTCTTGATCAGGAGCTCCATATCCACCGGTTTGGTCAGGCGTTCGACCATCCCGGCGGCGAGACAGCGGTCTCTCTCTTCCGGCATGGCATGGGCGGTGAGGCCGATGATCGGGAGTTGGGGCGCAATTTCGCGCAGACGGAGGGCCAGACCGTAACCGTCCAGGACCGGCATCTGGATGTCGGTGATGACCAGGTCGAAAGCGTTTGCGCCGGCGCTGAGCACAGTGTCGAGAGCGATACGGCCATTTTCGGCAAGAACCAGGCGAGCCCCTTCATGGACCAGCATGTCTTCCAGAACCATGCGATTGACCTCGTTGTCCTCGGCGGCCAGGATGCTGATTCCTTCGAGGCGGTTGGCACTCGCGGAAGGCGCGTGGTCGGCGATTCCCGGTTCCAGGAGGGCAAGGACTCTGCGGGGGTGGATAGGGCGCTCGAGGAGCGGAAAACTGTCCCGCAGGGACGCGGGAAGCTGTTTGCCCCCCGGCGTGACAGCCAGGGCGACGACCCGGTTTCCGGAACCGATCACTTCCTCCAGCGTCTGGCCCTGCTCCAGACGATCAGCCGCGAAATCCCCGTCCACGAGATGGATATCGGCTCGTGGAGATGCGGCGACGCCCGTGCCCACCTGGTGGCCGTGCGCCTCAAGGGCGGCCGCCAATTCGGCTCCTTCGGGAAGTCCGCTCAGCGTGATGCGGACCGGCGGACGGGGACTGCCGGAATCCTCGATCCGCAAGGGCAGGCAGACATCGAAGTGGCTGCCCTGGCCGGAATCGCTGGTGACGTGGATTTCGCCCCCCATCATGCGCACCAGGCTGTGTACGATGGACAAGCCCAGGCCCGTGCCGCCGAAGCGACGGGTGGTCGAGCCGTCGGCTTGTTCGAAGGGTTGGAAGAGACGGCCGATTTCGGCCGACGGAATGCCGATGCCGGTATCGCTGACGTGCAGATGCAGGCCATTCGATTCGCAGCGAACGGAGAGGGTGATGCGCCCAGATTCGGTAAATTTGACGGCATTTGAAAGCAGATTGAGCAGAATCTGGGTGACGCGCACGCTGTCGCCGACGACGCGCAGGGGAAGACCGGGGGCTTCCTCGACGGCCATAGCGAGACCTTTGGCGTAGGCCAGGGGGGCGACGATGCCGGCCGCTCGGTCGATGACTTCGCCAAGGACGAAGGGGGCGCCCTCGAGCTTGAGCTTGCCTGCTTCAATCTTGCTGTAGTCGAGGATGTCGTTGACGACGGCGAGCAGGGTCTGCCCCGAATCGAGGATGCGCCGGAAGGTGGCCGAGATTTGGCGGCCCTGGCTATCCCGATAACCCACCTGGGCAAGTCCGAGCACGGCGTTCAAGGGGGTGCGGATTTCGTGGCTCATATTGGCCAGGAATTCGCTGCGGGCAGAAGCGAGGCGCCGGGCTTCGGCCAGCGCCGTCTCGCGCGCCGCCTCCATTTGGCGCCGTTCCGTAATGTCGTTGGCGATGCCGATCACTGCGGGGCGGCCCTGATAATCAAAGGCGCGGCCCTGGACCTCGACCTCGAAGCGGCTGCCGTCCCGGCGGATTGCGGTAAAGATGTACTGGGCGACATTGGACCGCTTCTCGACGCGCTCCCTGATCCTGCTCAGGACGGTGTCGCGGCACTCCGGCGCGATGGTGTCGGTGATGGACACTTTGCCGATCATCTCCTCCGGGGAATCGTAGCCGAACATGTGGGCCAGGCCGGGGTTGGCGTAGGTGAAGACGCCGTCGCAGATGATGTAGATGCTGACGATGGGTTGCTCGACCAGGCTGCGGAATTTCTCCTCGGACTGCACGAGTTCGGCGGTCCGCTCGGCGACCATGGCCTCGAGCTTTTCATGCTGGACTTCAAGGCTGCGGCGGGCGAGCACCCGCTCGGTGATGTCGATGGACTGAACGGTGATCCAGACCATGGTCCCCGTGGCGTCCCGCACCGGCTGGATGATGAAGTCCTTGTACCGCATTTCGCCGTTGGCAAGCGACGAAGTGATTTCGAAACGGCACGCCTCGCCGGCAATGGCGGCCTCGACGCCTTCTTTCATTCGGGCGCGCATCTGGGGGTCGTGGTCGTACCACGGGCCTTCCCAGAAGAGCTTGCCGGCCAGATCTTCAAGCCGGGCTCCCACCGCCTGCAAGGCGGTGTCGTTGATGAGCTGGATGCGGCCCTGGGCGTCGAGAAGTCCGAGATTGATGAAGGGGGTGTTGAACGCGGCGCGGGTCTTCAGTTCGCTTTCCCGCAGGGCCATTTCAGTGCGAACGCGTTGCGTTACGTCGTGCAGGCTGGCGACGACGCCCTCGACGCCGGTTGCGGTCAGGAATGGACGGAATTCCGCCTCGTACAGTCGTTCTTCTCCGCTTGGGCTGCGCCGGGCCGTCACGTAGTTGACGGTCTCGCCGGCCAGGGCACGGCACAAGTAGGGTTCGGCTTCTGCGAAAAGATCGGGCGGCATCACCGAGGCCAGCGGACACCCATGGATTTCGGCGGGAGTCTTGCCGAACTGGGACGAGTAGGCCGGGTTGGCGACGCCGTAGCGGAAGCTGCGGTCGACGAAGGCGAGCAGATCGCCGGAGGTGTCGAGGATTTCCCGGAAGCGGCGCAGGTCGAGTTCGGCGTCGATGCGCGCGCTGATATCCGAGACGATGACGATGACGTGGGGTTCGCCGGCGATGACCACGGGCCCGAGACCTACCTCGATGTGGAATTCGCTCCCGTCGCGGCGCAGGGCCTTGAGGTGTCTGCCCTGTCCCATCATGCGCGGACGGCCGTCCTGGCTGGAGAACCCGGCCCGCATGGCGCGGTGGCCCTCGCGTTTGGCAGGCGGGATCAAAATTTCCACTTCCTGGCCACACAGGGCGCCCGGCGCATAGCCGAACATGCGTTCGGCTTCCGGGTTGGCCCGGACGATGCGGCCGTCGCCGGCGACTACCAGAATGCCTTCCGGAACCGTATCGAGGATGAGGTTGGCGCGGGATTCGCTGTCGCGCAGCGCATCCTCCACTTCCTTCAGGTGCGTGATGTCCTGGAGCGTCCCGCGCATGAGAACCGGGCGCTTGTCGGCGTCGAACACGAATTCGCCGCGGCCGTGCACCCAGCGCACGACGCCGTCGTTGGCGCGGCGTATGCGGTAGATGCGGTCGCACGGTTCTCCGGAGACGATCCGGGAGGCCAGGTAGGCGACCGATTCGGCGCGCTCTTCCTCGAGCAGGAGTCCATGCCATGATTCCATGTTGAGCGGCGTTTCGGGGTCGATTCCCAAAAGGCCGGCAAAAGCCGGCGAGAAGCTGATACGGTCGGCAGCGATGTCGTAGTCGTAGGAACCCACCAGAGCGATGCGCTGGGCTTCTTCCAGGCGGGCGCGGGAGGCCGCCAGGTCGCGGGTTTGTTCGGTGACCTCGCGCTCGAGGTGCTGCAAGTAGCGCTGTTCGCTTTCCAAGTGCTCGCGGCGGCGGCGCTCCTCGCTGGCAACGCGCTCATAGACCAAGGCTGCCGAGGCCCAGATCAGAAAGAGACCTGCGATGGCGAAGGCGATATAGCGCCCGGGCGCCTCGCCGACGGGGGAAGTACCGGGAACGGCGATGACCGCCCAGTCGCTTCCGGCGATGGGCGATGCGGTCTCGGCCAAGGGAACGATGCTACCCCCCGGGGGCATCCCTCTGGTGAGGTCGAAGGGGCGTTGGGCTCCGAGCAAGGGCCGGGTGGGATCGCCAGTTCGGATCAGGAACAGTTTCATTCCCGGGGGTTCGAACCACTCCAGGGGACTGGAGAGCAGGCTGCTGCCGACCGCGATGCGCAGCGCGCCGGGACCCTTCGCAAGGCGCAGCGGGACGAGCAGTTCGTAACGGGGCGGTTCCTCGTCAGAACTCAGAAATGCGCCCAATTGCCCGCTTTCGATCAAGCTGCGCGATTCCGCCTGGTACTCGCTGTGGATCGGCAGTCCGGTGTAATCCAACGGATTGGCCTCGCGATCGAGAAGTTCGACGGCGAGAAATTCAGGGACGCGCTGGAGAAATGAGGTGGCGAAGTGGTTGATTCGTTCGGAGGCCTCGCGGGGCGAGAGATCAACGCGCGTGGTCAGGGCAAGGGCGAGGCGCTGGATGTCGAGCCGCTGCTGGTCCAGCGTGTACGCGATTCGGCCTGCGGCCCCTCTGGCCGCATCATGGATGGATTCGAGGTGCTGGTCCCGGTCGCGAAGAAATTCCGCGTGCAGCATCCAGAGCAGGCCGGCGGACAAGGCGAGCGCCACCAGCGCAATGGCCGGACGTATCAGCGGAGATACTGAAACGGTGTCGGCGGCGCTGGTCGCGTACTGTTCTGGCAACGGATTCTCCTGAATTCCCTGCTTCGACTCGGGAAGATCGCCTCGAATTCAGTTTTCCCGAGGGGAATGTGGGGGCTTCTGGAAATTATTGCTTAAAGTAATAAAAATATCAATTATGTTCAGCGGCCTCCGCCAGTTTTTGCAACTGGGCCAGTTGGGCAAGGGAGGCTTCCATGGCTTCCAGGCCCCCTGCCAGACCTTGCAATCGCGCCAGACTGGCGGTGACGTTGGCGCGTTCGATCGAAGCCTGCTCGCTCATGTGGCCGATCTGGCCGGCTGCGGCAGTACTCTTGTCCGCCATGCCGTGCATGCTGGACACGCTTTCGCCGGCGACCTCGCGAATGCGCGCGATGGTGGCTACCGCCTCGCGGATGCTCCCGGCGGTTGCATCGGCTTGGCCTTTGGCCGACTGGGCCAGTTTGCGCACCTCGTCGGCGACGACCGCGAATCCCCGTCCCGCTTCGCCGGCCCGGGCCGCCTCGATGGCGGCGTTGAGGGCGAGCAGATTGGTCTGATCGGCAATGGCGCTGATTCCGCCGGTGATGGTTCCGATCGCCTTCGAAATTCGCTCCAGGTCGGAAAGTCCGCCTTCCAGTCTATCCTGGGCCGCCCGCGCCATGGTGACGGCGTCGCTGATCGAGGCGATGCTCCCCTGGGCAACCGCCAGGGTGTCAGCCTGCCGCGTCGATGCCTCTTCCAATTGGGGCAAGGTTCCGAGCAGGGGAGAAATCGCGTGCTGGTAATCGACCACTTTTTCGACCACCGCAGCTTGGATGCCGTGCAGCGCTTCCCAGCGGTGCAGGGCTCGCAGGGCGTAATGACTGGAGTAGGCGGCGTACTGGACGGGAAAACCGGCCATAGGCTGGCGCCCCGCATCGTCGAAGAAAACCAGAGCCGAGAGGGTCTGATTGATGGGGACGCCAAGGATTTCGCCGAAAGTGGAAAAGCCCGCCGCCGGTACATCCCGGAAGAATCCGGCCTGGGGCAGGCGGGCGGCGTTGTTCAGCCGCCGCAGGACGCAGTCGTTGAGCAGGACTGCGACGGGTTTCCCCGTACTGGAAAGGAAACGCTCCCAATCGCGCTGGGTCGAGCCTACGAAATCGGTGGCCTGCATCAGGAAGAGTTCGTCGCCGAATTCCAGATCGCAGAAGAAGGCGATGCGATCTCCTTGGAGGCTCGCGACGGAACGGATGAAATATTCCTCGCCGACTCTGACGGCGAAGGTCTTGCCTTCCAGATGCCGGCCGACGTCGGAGGAAGCACAGCGCAGATGCTCGGCGAGGGCTTCCAGAATAGGCTGCGGGCGGCCATCCATCCCGAAGACCGAGGTTACCGTTCTGGCGACCGGATCGGCCTCGGCCACCAGCCAGTGCTGCGCAGTGGGTTCGTAATTCTGGGTCTTGAAAGGGGCGAAGGACTTGCCTTCGGCCACCTGGCAGAAAATGAGCACTGCCTTGCCCGTCTGCACCTGGCCCCGGGCCCGGATGAAGGTTCCGCTGAAATCGAGGCGGCCGCCCGCCGATCCGCCGACCGCCAGGCAGGGAAACCGCCCGGACTCGTACCAGGCGTGCATCAGGAATCCTTCGCTGGCGGAAAGGCCGTCACAGAAAACAAGGGCGAAGGTGCGCTCGGCGGAGAGGGGAAAGTCGACCCGGATACGCTCGAGTTCCCGCCGCAGGGCGGTGACCTTGGCGCGGGCCGTGCGCGCCCCGCCGCCGGAGAGATCGACGATTTCGATCTGATGCCGGGCAATCAGGCTGTCGGGTAGCCAAAGCCAGCTCCCCTTGCTGCCCTCGGCGTCGCAGTAAGCGGATCCGCCGTCGCTGCGGCTGCACAGGGTTCCCGAGGACGAGAGGCAGACGATGGAACGACCGGTGGCTTCGAAACGCTGCCATTCCGCGCTCACCCGGTTGAAGTCGGCCTGGGGAGGAATGAAGGCGACCAGGATCCCGGGTCGATCGGTCAAGCCGAGATCGGCAAGGCTAGGCGGAACAGCGTGGCAATCGAAGGTGCCGCCCGCAGCCGCAGGACTGGGTTGGCCTAGGGGCGGCGTGCCCGTTTCGGAACGCCCAAAGGAAAAAAGGCCCATTGCGACAGTCTCCTCGTCGGGCGGCGTTGGGCCATTGTCGCGCCGGTCCCAGTCGCCGGGTTCCTTTCCGCAGGGCGGTAGGAACCGATTAGTGTGGGCCTATTCTGCGCCCGCAACCGCTGATCGGACAAGGGATTTCGGTGCGTTGTGGGGTGTGATCCGGGGATATCCGGCCCGGCGGGCCGAAACCCCCCGGTGCCGGGTCGTCCCGGGCGACCCACCGACTAGAATTCGTACTCGGCCTGGAAGCGGATGCCGTGGTCTGGCGAGCCGTGGTTGAGTCCGAACAGCCAGGCGGCGTTGTACTTGATGGCCTGATGGTTGCCGAGGGGTAGTTTCCCGAAAACCGCCGGCCCGGCGAGGTGCTCCTGGTCGCGGTGAGGGGCCCAATCGTTCCACTTGCCCAATTCGCCGAAGCCCTGCACGCCGAATTCGAATTGCGGCCGCCAGCGATACTTGACCTGCCATTGATAGAGCAGTTCGGTCTCGGTGGGCTCGGAAGCCCGGTAGGCGCGTTCGAAGAGGATATTGCCGTTGAGCTGGATTTTTCCGAACTCGGTCTGCAGCAAGGGGCCCCATTTCACTTCCCAGCCTTCGGCGCGATCCCGCGGCCGTTCGATTTCGACCAGGAAGCCCACGTCCACCGGATATTTGCCAGTTTCGGTGAGTTGGAATTTGTTTTCCCACTCGATGGCGTCGTAGCGGGTATCTTCGCCATCGGCCCTTTTGTACTTGAGGTAGGCCTCGGTAAACCACCATTCCGTGGCCCCCCAGCCAAAACCGAGACTGTATGCGGACTCCCGGGGTTCTCCGCCCTTCTTTGCGGTTCCCGCCTTGAAGTCCACCTCTTTCTCGCCATACTCGACAGCCGGGGTGTAGACGTAGTCGGCGGGGCCGGCGTAGCCTGGAAGCGGGCACAGGAGGGCTCCTGCGACCAGTATCGGCGCATAGGATTTCATGAGGATTCCATTCAGGAAGTTGCGAGAAGTGGAGGGCGGCTGCGTGCCAGGCGCATGCCGCCTAGGATCAACAGGGCCGTGGCGACGTAGAAAAGCACCTGGATTCCCGAAGGCATCGCTTCGTAGCCGACCAGGGTGTGAAGGAAACGTCCCAGGGTCGATTGGTCGTCGAGCAGCCAGGAGGTGTCCCAGAGCGGGGTCGCCAGGCTGGGGACGAAATCGGCCTGGGCCAGAAAGCGGGCCATCTGGCTCGCCATGGCCGAGGCGAGAAGCAGGATCAATCCGCTGGTGGCGGAGAAGAACAGCCGTGCCGGGATACGGACGAAACCGGAATACAGCGCGTACCCGGATGCGGCTCCGGCTGCCAGGCCGAGGGCGCCGCCGGCGAGGACGTCGGCCAAGGTCTGGCTTCCGCCGGCCAGCAGGCCGTAGAGAAAGAGTGCAGTTTCGGAGCCTTCGCGCAGTACGGCGAGGGCGATGACCAGCGCGAGGGCCGACATTTCCCGATTGCCTTCGCGGACGGCAAGCCCCAGTTGCCGGGCATCCCTGGCCAGTTGGGCGCCGTGGCGCGCCATCCAGATGTTGTGCCACGCCAGCATGGCAGCGGCAATGCCCAGGACGCCCGCGTTGAAGATCTCTTGCCCGGTTCCTTCGGCGAGATTGGAGATCCATTCGGCGAGGGAGGCGACGATCCCCGATCCGGCGATGCCGGCGAGCACTCCGAGGGCCAGCCAGCGGTTCCTTCCGGGCAGTGAGCGGGTGACGGCAGCGATGATGCCGATGATCAGCGCCGCTTCGAAAGTCTCGCGAAAGACGATGATGGCCGAACCCAACATGCCATCTACTCCGCGACGATCATGCCCTTGGCGGTCTTCTCGTGGAATTCGCCAAAGAACGGATATTTTCCGGGAGCGAGCGGGCCGACGAAGATGCTGACCTTGGCCCCGGCGGGAATCACCTTCTCGCGATTGAGTTCGTGACTCTCGAATTCTTCTGGGGTCTTGTCCTGGTTATGGACCACCAATTTGATCTTCTGTCCCGCCGGAACGCGGATTTCCGCCGGCTCGAAGCGATGATCGCGAATGTTGAGGGCGATTTCCTGGTCGCCGGCCCAGGCGCAGGCGGACATCGCGAGAAGGGCGAGGAGAGCGGTTGATTTCATGGTGTCTGGATTCGACGGTGGATCGAGGGTGACGCAAATGATAATTAGTCGTATTAGCATTGTCAATGCCCTGCCTCCATGCCCAAGCTCCGGAGACCCTGCGATCGGCTAATTCAGCGTGCGAAGTTTCACGCACCGGGCGCAGCGAGTAGAATCGAGCGTCGGCGCCCGAACGCTTCGCGACTGGGCGCTTCGCCGAACGACCATCCCCACGAGCCGACCTATGTCGAATCCCCTGACATTCAAGATTCTCGAAGACATCGCCAAGGACCTTTCCGGCAGCGAAGTTACTTTTCCTACATTTCTGGATATCACCTTTCAGGTTCGGACGGCGCTGCAGAATCCCAATCTTTCCGTCGATCAGTTGGCCAAGCTGGTCGGCGCCGAGCCGCTGATGAGTGCCAAGATCATCCGCATGGCCAATTCGGTTGCCCTCAATCCTTCCGGCCGGGAAATTGCGGACGTCAAGAGCGCCATCGTCCGGGTAGGCATGGAAGCGGTGCGGACCGTGTCTTTTGCCGTGGCCATGGAGCAACTCCTCAAGTCCAAGCAGATGAAGGCCTTCGAGAATTTGTCCCAGCGCCTCTGGGAACACACCGCCCACGTAGCCGCCTTGTGCCGGGTCCTGGCCCGCAAGCTGGCCAGGATCAATGGCGACGAGGCCATGTTTGCCGGGTTGGTGCATGACATCGGGGTGTTCTACCTCATGTCCCGGGCAGCCAATTTCCCGGAATTCGCCGCCGACCCGGCGGAGCTTCATAACCTGCTGATCGGCTGGCACGACAACATCGGCCATGCCCTGCTTTCGGCCCTAGGTCAGCCGGACAGCGTCTGTACCGCGGTGCAGGAGCACGAAACGGATCGCGAAGTCGCCGCCGTCAAGACCTTGTCCGACGTGCTCTACGTTGCCAACAAGATCGCCAATCGCACCAGTACCTGGCGCGACGCCGAAATTGACGGCGAAATCGATACCTCGATGCTGGACAGCATTTTCGATGCCGAGACCTTGGCGGAAATCGTCGAGGAATCGGAAGAGGAGGTTCTCTCACTCAAGGCCGCCCTCGGAGGCTGATTCCAGACAAACGCGGATTGCGAGTCCTCGGGGGAATAGATGAGTCAAACTGAACGCCCCGGTGAAGTCACCGGAAAGCGTCTTGCCGTGCTTGCCTTGGCGGCCCTGGGCGTCGTGTACGGGGATATCGGCACCAGCCCTCTCTACGCGGTGAAGGAGGTCTTCGCCGGGAACCATCCGATTCCGGTGAGCGAGGCCAACCTCTTCGGCGCGCTGTCGCTGTTTTTCTGGGCGCTGATCGTCGTGGTCTCGGTGAAGTACGTCATGTTCATCATGCGGGCCGACAACCGCGGCGAGGGGGGCATCATGGCCCTCATCGCGCTGGCCTTGCACGACGTTCAGAACAAGCCGGGCCAGGCCAGGATCGTGGCCATCGTCGGAATTCTAGGAGCGGCCATGTTCTA